>CAXSIG010000223.1:0-3016 GCA_964237255.1 uncultured Bryobacteraceae bacterium | reverse complement strand
GGCTGAGAGTGCCCGAGGTCGTCTCGCCCGTTTGGTCCCGCTCGATCGAGCGCAGGACTTCCGTATCGTCGTCGACGGTAAGGACCGCAGGTTTTGCCATCTTGAGTTTAGTTAGATGCAAGTCCCAGCAATTAGGAATCCACCGGGTTTGCTAAAGTTCCGCTGTCGAGTCGCCGATAACTCTATCGGTGGAACTTTGAAGCCCGATTTTCGGATCTTGCTGCTGGTGGGTGCCTGCCTAGCCGCATTCTGGTCGCCGAACGGCCGCGCTTCCCACAAGTCGGTACGTCGGGTCTTAATTGTTGGCACGGATCACGCGCCGCCCTACTACTCTCAGGATCAGGATGGAAAAATAACCGGAGTAGCCGTTGACGTCTTTAATCGTGCAGCCGCGAATTTAAATTTCGACATCCGATTCGTTCATGTCTCCGGATATCCGGATCGGTTTCTTCAGTCGCATGAAGTTGATTTGTGGCCTGTTTTGACAATCACTGAAAAGCGTTCGAACGAGTTCCACATGACCGCACCTTGGCTGTACAACACTTTCTGCCTGTTGAGCCGAGTCGAACAGAAGCGGAAGAACCAAGGTCCTAGAGTTTTGGCTCATTGGTCGAACCCGACCAACACGGCCAATGCGAAGAAGTTTTTTCCCGAGAGCGAACTGCTTTCCCGTCCCAGTAGAGAATCCGTGATACGCGCCGTTTGCACGGGAGAAGCGGACGGCGGTCTCATCGAAATTCGAGTTTTGGATAGCCTGTTGCTGGATCGTCCGGCCGGATGCGAAACCGCTAAGCTTGCCAGAACCTCTATCCCGGGCGCTGCATTTCCCATGGGCATCGCTGCGGTAAAGAGCGCAACTCGGGAAGCCGAAGAATTGCATCGGCAGATCGAAAAGATGGCTGCGAGCGGCGCGCTTGCAACAACTTTCGAAAAGTGGGCAAGCGTTAGTTCGAATGAGGCGAATTCGATACTCGCTATGAATGCTGCCCGGCAAAGATCTCGGCAGGTCTACGCTGGTGGCCTGTTCTTAATCGTCGTTTCCGCCGCGGTCTTTCTGAATGCTCGCCGCGTTCGTAGGGCCTTCCGGATCGCTCAGCATGAGACGAAAGAAAGAAAGCGAGCCGAAGATGCTCATCGCAAGGCGGATCGTATTCGAAACATGGTTCTGGAGGGCGCCGGTGAAGGAATATGCGGCTTGGACGCGGAAGGAAGGACCACCTTTCTGAACAGCGCCGCTTGCAAGGTCCTGGGCTTGTCCGCCGATGCGGCAGCCGGTCGTATGTTTCATGAGTTGGTGCACCGGCCCGAAACGGGGGAGTGCGGACCGGATTGCCTCCCCAACCCATGCACGAACTCGGAAACAACTGTTGGAAGTGAATTCGCGGAGTTTTATACAACCGATGGTTCCCGGTTTCCTGCGGAATACATACTGTCTCCTCTGTTTCAAGACGGTCACAAGGTTGGCGCTGTTCTGACGTTCAGCAATGTTTCAGCTCGACGGAAGGCGGAAACGTTAGACCATGATCGAAATGTCGTGCTGGAGATGCTAGCTGAAAATCAGCCTCTCGATTCGATCCTGAAGTCCATCATTGAATTGGTGGAGAGGCAGTATCCGCACCTATGCGGAGCCATCACGGTCGCTTCTGAAGGAATCCTGGAGTTACGCTCCGCTCCCTCCCTATCTACGGGATTTCGGCGTCTGCTCAGCCGCACTGAAATCTCCGATGGATCGCGTTCTTGCGGAGCGGCGGCCTTTCGGTCGAAACCTGTTGTGGTGTTCGACATAGCGACAGATCCGCTTTGGGCGCCTTGGGCGGAATCTACTCTGACCGAAGGGTTGTACTCATGCTGGTCGTATCCCATTCACTCGGCATCGGGCGAGCTTCTCGGCACCGTTGCCGTTTATGGAAACGCACCCGCGGTTCCGGAGCCCGATCAGCAGTGTCTGCTGGAAGTCGCTTGCAGGCTGGCGCGTCTCGCCATTGAGCAAACGCGTTTGCACCAACGGTTGCATCATCAGGCGCATCACGACAGCCTAACGGGCCTCCCGAATCGGCTATTGTTCGAGGAGCGACTACGTCAAGTTTTGGACGAAGCCCGCAACAATCGTTCGACTTGCGCTTTGTTCTACATCGATCTGGATCGATTCAAGCAAATCAATGACACCCTAAGTCACCACGTCGGGGACATGTATCTCTGCCAAGTTGCGAACCGCTTGCTTAGCACGCTTCCTTCGTCGGCGACCCTGGCACGTTTAGGGGGAGACGAGTTTGCGGTCGTCGCTCCGGGCATTGGGACCTTTCGGGAATCCGAGACACTTGCTCGTAATCTTCTGGAAAGTATGATGCAGCCCTTCTCGTTGGATGGATTTACCTTCTTCGGAACAGCCAGCATTGGAATCGGTCTGTCCTCGCTTGCCGGGTCTGCGGCTGAATTACAAAGCTGCGCGGATCAGGCCATGTACCGCGCCAAGAGCCTAGGTCGCAATCGCTTTCATCTATACTCATCCGAAATGTCCCGGCAAATTATCGCCCAGGTAGAGATGGAGAAACTGCTGCGCGAGGCACTCGAAACCGGTCTGTTTCGTCTTTACTATCAGCCGCAATGCTGTGCAAACGGCGAGCTGATCGGCTTTGAAGCTCTGATCCGCCTGATTCATCCGGAAAAAGGGATGATCCCGCCCAACGAATTTATCGGCATTGCGGAGGAAACCGGTTTGATCGTGCCCATCGGTTCGTGGGTCCTGCGCGAAGCGTGCAGGCAATTGTCCGTATGGCGCAAAGGCGGATTCCCGGATATCACTGTTGCGATTAACGTATCGGCGGCCCAAATCTCGCGAGCGAGCTTTGCGGACGAGGTGGCAGCGGCGCTGGCCGAATTCCAGGTTTCCCCGGCGGGGCTCGATATCGAACTGACGGAGTCAATGATCATGGGCAATTTCGATGAGGCGTTGGAGCAGATGTCTCGCCTTCGAAAATTGGGAGTGAGTCTCTCGATCGACGATTTCGGCACTGGT
>CAXSIG010000222.1:0-8151 GCA_964237255.1 uncultured Bryobacteraceae bacterium | reverse complement strand
TCGATGGTCTCCCACTCGGGAACTTCGCCAATGAGAAGGACCTGAACCTCATCGCGCTGCAGCGCGCGACGATGCCCCAGCGGTCCGCCCGCTCCCGGTTGTAACGCAACGGCCGTCACCTTCATCTCCCGATCGCCAACTACTCGAAGCACCTTGGCATTCAGTTTTGTGCGAACGGAAGCGGCCAACTGGGCTACGGTGGTTTCCGGTATATGCGCCACTCGGGCGTCTGCATTGTAATAACTCTGCCAGCCAAGCGCGCGAAGAACTCCGGTCGTAATGCCGTCGGGACGACGCCGATGCCAATGGTCGTGAAAGCGCCAAACCACCATGTGGTGTTCGCGAATGAATTTCTCCTTTTCGGCCCAGACCGGATCGTTCTCCTGCGCGAACGCATCTGTTTTGTCCTGATGCGAGTAGAAGGTCGGCTCATGTGTAATCACCAAGTTCTTCCCTTCCGCTGCGGCGCGGCGAAGAACGTCGAAGGTCGCCATCATCGTGGTCGCGATGCCTGTGACCGGTGTGTCGGGGTCGCCGGCTTTGATGGTGTCGACCGTCTCATTGTTCCAAGCGACGCCTACATTCGCCTTGATGCGATCGATCACCTCGCGAGCAGTGGGTGCTTTCGTGGTTTGAGCTTGCAGGGTAACGACGGTGAGGCTTACAAAGTAAAACAGACGTAAATGATGCATCGTCCAAATCATACTCCCCGTACCGATTGCGATAGTTGTCGGTCAACTAGAGGGAATCGGATTGGGCGACGGCAGTTCGCAAACATCGTTCGAACCGGGAATCACAGCAAAGACGGAAAGCTTTCGCGCTGTCGGCGGAACCAGTGCGTATAGGTTCCAACCCGACTCCTCTTGGGTAACCTGCGGAAGCGCCTGCCGAACATCGGGTCGCTGGAACCCAAGCACACCCAGGCCCTCAATGATGCCGTCCTCGGTTGTTGCGACAGCTTTCGATAAAGGCCCCGTACCTTTGTAGAAAGCCCACCCATGGACGTAAAGCTCCTTGCGGCCATTCTTCATTCCAACAACAGCAATCGCGTCCGTATTGCCAAGGCACGAATCGGAGGCAGCGCGACGAAATCGCTGCGATAAAGGAGTATTCATCCAGGATTGCATTCCCAAGGGCGGGTCCATTAAGCCATGGGTGGAGAGGTATTGATAGGTCGGCGGCAGCATCTGCGGCGCGGGATAAATCATCCTCATCCAATCTAATGAATCCACCCCGCTTTCGAGCGCGGCGCCAGCCGAATCCCTAATGAAGCCGGCCATGCGGAAATACTGGTACAGCGACTTGAGATGAGCGGCTTCAGAGAGCACGGCGCCACAGAACAACGTTTGTAACACCGCAAGAGCAACCGCCCGGCGCACAGTCAGCCTGCTGATACCGAAGACGCATAAAAGAGCGATAGCTGCCCAGAACAACATGGCCGCTGTTTGGTAACGTCCTTCCCGCGCCTGTGCAACGCCATCGCCTTGACGCCCGAGCGATGTCATAAAGCCGGTAGCCACGCAGACCAGCGTGATGCTAATCAGAAAGACAACTACGCGTGGTGAAGGCTGGAGCCACAACAGCCGGTAAACGACGAAAACGATCAAGCCAAAGATAGTGATGGCTGCGAGAAAATCGCCACCCGACGGCATTACATAGTGCCAACTTTCTCCAAAGTAGGCAATCAGGAATCGGACCACTTCTTGCGGGTGACTTAAAGCGGTCAACGGGCTGGTGGCATTCGAGGGGCTGACATAACCGATGAGATAAATTCCCAATCCCGCGATGGAGGGAAGCCCGAAAAGAGCAGACTTCCGAAAGCCCATACCGAGCAAAAGTGCGGCAATCGGCAAAATGGCCAAACACAAAAAACCGCTGGCCAGGCTTAACTCGGCAAGGACCCCGCTTAGGATACTTACGATCACCCAAACCTTTCGTCCGCTTACGTTGTATAAGCAAAGCCCACCGATGGACAGCGAAGCGAAAGTAAACGTATTAAAGAACGTGCTGAACGCCCATTCCGTGTTTTGTAGCTGGTTCGGATTTACGACGAAGAACATGGCGATAGCGAGCACTGTAACTAGCTCCACCCGACGCCAATTGTGAAGACGAATCACAAAGTAAGACAACGCCGCACACTCCGCCAACTGCCAGAAAAAATTCAGGGCAATCAGTATGAAGTGGTTTCCGTGAAACAGGAATAAATCGGCGAGAAACAACAATTTGACAAACGGAACGCGGTGCTCGTTGTGTTGACTCCACAACTTGGATATGGGGTACTTGCCGGCCAACTGGATATAGTCCATCGGCACCTGCCAGTCATCCGCAAACCAGACGGGACTATAAACCCGGACCACTAAATACGCACACGTCGCGACCGTTATTACACCGGCTGCTAAGACAAGCCACGAAAGGAGCCGCAAACCTCTCGCGGGCTCGACTTCTGCATTCCTAGTCGCTATCACTCACGTACCAGAATACAGGTGGGCAGGTCGAACTATGGGCTTCGATCAGAGCGCTAAGCGATCCAACTTCCCCTTGCTATCTCCAAAACGGTCCGCTTCCACGCCCATGCGGTCCAACATGGATACGAACAGGTTCGCCATGGGCGTGCCCTGCGCATATCGAATGTGACGCCCCGGCTTTACCGTGCCGTTCCCGCCGCCCGCTAGGATCACCGGCAAATTTCCATGCTCATGCCGATTTCCATCCGAAATCCCGCTGCCATAAACAATCATGGAGTGGTCCAGCAAGTTGCCGTCGCCTTCCTTCACGGACCGCAGCTTATCCAACGCGTAAACCAGGCTTTGCATGTGATAGCAGTTGATACGCGTGACTTTCTCGATCTTCTCTTTGTCGCCGCTATGATGCGTTAACCCATGGTGCCCTTCGCTTAGGCCGATCTCAGCGCCATAAGCGCGCGGGCTTTGTTCGATGCTGAACAGCATAGTTGAGACACGGGTCGCATCGGTCTGGAAAGCCAACACCAGCAGGTCGATCAGTAACCGCGCGCGTGCCCCGAAATCGGTAGGAACGCTTGCTGAAGGCGCAGGAAAATTCACGTCCACACCCTTCGACCCGCGCGAACGCTCCTCCGTTTGAATCCGGCTCTCAATCTCGCGGACGGACGTTAGATACTCATCCATCTTGTTGCGGTCCGAGCCGCCGAGCGACGCCTGCATCCGGCGCGCATCGTCCAGCACACCATCGAGGATGCTCTTCTCGTACATCTCCTGGCGGCGGCGCTGAGCGGGATCGGCGCCCAGGTCCAAGCTTCCGAACAAGCGTTCGAAGACGGCGCGCGGCCGCACTTCCGGCGGAAGCGGCGATGTGGGTGTACGCCAAGCGAGCGTGTTGCTATAGGTGCAACTATACCCTTTGTCGCAGTTGCCACCCTGCACTCCCTCCTCACAGCCCAGCTCAAGAGAACCGAACCGTGTGGTGCCCGCCAGTTTCTGCGCCACTACCTGATCCACCGATACTCCCGCGTAGAGATCCTTGCCCGCGCTCTTCTTCGGATGAACCGCCGTCAGGTAGGCAGCTCCGGCGCGTCCATGGTCTCCCGGTCCATCGCCTAATGCGCGACCCCCGTTACAATCGAGACCGCTCAAAATTGTGACCCGATCGCGATACGGTGTGATTGCCTTGGTGATGCGGGGCAATTCTTCCGGCAGCGCCCACTCGCCAACGCCATCACCGGTTCGCGGAGTCCACTCCTCCATCACGATTCCATTCGGCACGTACAAAAACGCCATTCGCGTAGGAGACGCCGCTTTCACGGTGGTAGCCCGCGCAAACGACGGAATCATGGCATCCAGCAGCGGGAGCGCCAGTGCGGTTCCGGTCCCCCGAAGCAAGGAACGGCGTGAAATGCGATTACCGTGAAGCACGCAGACTCTCCTCTTTCGTTCTCATTTGAAACGGCTCGCTTTCCACAATTCCAATGACCATCGCCGATAACTTGTTGCCGCTGGCAATAACCTTTCGGTTAATCTTTTCCACTGCGTCCGCGTCGAAGCTTTCGACGCCGCGCCCTAACGCGAACGTCAGCATCTTCTCCGAAAGATTGCGCGTAAATGCTGCGCTCTGTTCGTGCAAAATTCCGCGTAAGCCGTCCACTCCCTGGAACGTTCGTCCATCCGGCAGCGTACCCGTGTTATCCACGTCGAACTTACCGTCTTTTGTACGCCACTTGCCCGCCGCGTCGAAGCTTTCGAGACTAAAGCCGATCGGATCCATCTGCTTATGACAAACCGCGCACGCCGCGTTTGCGCGATGCTGCTCCAAGCGCACCCGGACTGATGCTTCCGTGCCCAGGTTTTTCTCTTCCAGTGCAGGCACATCGGCCGGCGGAGGTGGAGGCGCGGCCCCCAGGAAATTTTGAAGAACCCACTTACCGCGAATGACCGGAGAAGTTCGAGTCGCGTAGGAAGTAAGAGCCAGGACGGAAGCTTGCGTCAACAAGCCCGCACGCTGCGTTCCTTCAAGCGAGACTCGCCGGAAATCAAACCCATCGACGCCGCTGATTCCGTAGTAGCGGGCCAGCGGGCCGTTGAGGTAAGTAAACTTGCCCCCAATAAGGTCCAGCAGGTTGCGCTCTTCGTGGAAAATCTCTGCAACGAACAGCATGGTTTCCTGGCGCATCGCGGCAAGCAGTTCATCGTCGACAGCGGGAAACTTCAACGCATCGGGCTTCTTGTGATCCAGGGCCCGCAAGTCCAACCACTGAGCTGCGAAGTCATCGACCAAATTTGAAGCCTTCACATCGCGAAGCATTCTACGGACTTGCGCTTCCAGCACGGTGCGGTCGCTCAGGCGTCGGGATTTGGCAAGCCCTAATAGTTCATCGTCCGGCATGCTGCTCCACAGGAAGTATGAGAGCCGCGACGCCAGTTCGTAATCGTTCACTCGGTACGCGCCGCCGTTCGCCGGATCCCGCTCCGTCCGAAACAGAAATGCGGGGGAAACCAGAATCGATTGCAGCGCCACCCGAATACCCTCTTCAAAGGAATCGCCCTGCTTTCGAACCATCGCCACTAGATTCAGCAGCCGCGTAATTTCGGATTCCGTCGGCGTACGCCGGAACCCACGGCGAGCCAACTGCACGACAATCTCCCGAGCGCATGCGGCGTCCTGAGTCAGGCAAACGAAAATTTTCGAATAGTTCGCGGGATGGCCAGGAGCCGGGCTATATGGACCCAGAATTTCCACAAAATCCGCGGCAAGCTTGCGACGTCCGTCCCGCGCAAGATTCACCCGAGGATCATTCAGGTTCGCATGATCCGGGAAATAAGCATGGATCCGATGTTCGCCGGCCGTCAGGTGCACTTTGGCAACAGTGGGGCCACGCGAATAGGCGAAGCTTTCGTCGCCAAGCACCATGTCTTTCAGGACTTGTTTCCCATCGACCGCGATGTCGAGTTCCACAGGCGGGGCAGCATTCTTTGCCGCTTCCATCCGGGCGAGTTTCGCCGCACCCTCAAGATCGCCACCTTTCTGTCCCGGCCCAGACCCCCTACGGTTCGCGATGCGAAATTGGAGAACGTAATCGGCTTCTACGGGAGCGCGATAGGTTCCGTCCAACGTCCCGCGAATGGAAAAGGGGAGTAGGTTCCCGCTGACGTGCCCGTCGTCTTGAATGCTTTTCACCAGAAGTTTGCCGATGATGCCAGGCTTCTTCTCATACGTCTCGCCATAAACCGCGATGCGCGATACCGAACGTGCGGCGGCCATATACTTCTCCATCAACATCGGAGACAGCGTAAGAACATCGCCGATATTGTCGAATCCGTAACCTTGGTTATCCACCGGAAATTCATCCGCGGGCCGAACGGAAACACCGAGGAAATCGCGAACCGTGTTGTTGAACTCTACCCGATTTAAGCGTCGCGCGGTTACGCGCCCCGGTCCGGAGGTCACTGTGTTCGGCGCCACAAAGGAATCGATCCATGTGGTGACGGCGGCCGCATCCGCTTGACCTAAAGGGGGCAAGGAAGGCGGAGGCATCTGGTGTGCGTTGATCTTTTCGCGCACTTTGCTCCAAAGCTCCGGCTTTCCCGACGCTGTGCGGCTGTCTTGAAAAGGCGTGAAATCCAGCCCAGCCATACGAACATTGCCGCCGTGGCATGGCACGCATTGTTTCGAAAGAACGGGAACTACTTTGGATTGGAACGGATCCGCTTCCGTCTGGGCAAAACATGGCAAAGCGGCCCACAGTAGTAACAAGCACCGCACGCTCGGACAGGATTTGGGCACAGGACGGGATATTGGCACAGGAGTCGCTTGTCCGGTCGGGATAGCGTAATCATATGTGAATGCCGCCGAAGAAGCAAACGCTTACATGGAGGCACAAGGCAATTGAAATGCTTAGGGAAGAGGCGAGGAGCTATTCCATGCCAGACAGTTTGAAAGATAAAGCGGAAGGTACGGCGCACGAAGTGAAGGGAGCCGTGAAAGAGGGGATCGGGCGCGTGACGAACAACCCGGACCTGGAAGCGGAAGGCCAAGCGGAAAAGGTCGGCGGCAAAGTCCAAAATAAGGTCGGCGACGTAGAAAAAGTTTTTGAGAAGTAGCCAGTTTTAGTGGGGAGCGCATCGCAATCGCGCTCCCTTTCCTGCCTTCCTCCCATATAGAAACCGAATAGAGCCACAATCATCAGTACAGCTATGATGCCTGTGGCGACAAGTACAGCCGCTAAACCTGCCGGAGTAACCAGACTTCGAACCTTAATGCCTGAGGTTTGGGAATTAATGGCCCCCCGGCGAGCAATTCTCGCCGTCGGCTTCGTTCTGATGGTCGTGAACCGCCTGTCCGGGTTGGTTTTGCCAGCCTCGACAAAATACCTGGTGGACGACGTTGTTGGGAAAAAGCAAATTCAACTGCTTGTTCCTCTGATTTTGGTTGTGTTGGGCGCAACCGTCATACAAGGTATTACCTCCTATTCGCTCACGCAGCTACTTTCCGTTGCCGCCCAGAAGCTAATTGCCGAGTTGCGGCAGAAAGTACAAGCCCATATCGGTCGTTTACCGATCGCCTACTTCGATACGAACCGGTCCGGCACATTAGTCTCCCGCATCATGAGCGACGTGGAAGGTATTCGCAACTTGATCGGCACCGGACTAGTTGAATTCGCCGGCGGAATTCTTACTGCCATTGTGTCGTTCGTCATCCTGCTGACAATCAGTGCGCGTATGACGGCGGTTGCGCTTGTCATCGTGGTGACCTTCAGCATTTTCCTCCAGCGTGCCATGAAGACGATTCGGCCAATCTTCAAGGAACGTGGAAAAATCAACGCGGAAGTCACCGGCCGCTTAACTGAGTTCCTTGGTGGCATCCGCGTCGTGAAAGGCTATCATGCGGAAGATCGCGAGGAAGCCGTTTTCGCGAAGGGAATCGGCAGGCTGCTTGAGAACGTTCTCAAGACGTTAGGCTCTATCTCGATCATGTCGCTTTCGGCGACGCTGCTCTTAGGGATTGTTAGTGCGATTGTGATGTACCTTGGCGGCAAGCAGATCCTGGCAGGCTCGCTCAGCCTGGGTGACTTTTTCAAATACACGGCTTTTCTGGCGCTGCTGGTTGCGCCGGTTTTCCAAATCGTCGCCATCGGCACGCAATTAAGCGAAGCCCTGGCCGGCCTGGAACGGACGCGCGAAGTACTGGGCGAGGTGCAGGAAGACAGGGACCCCCGCCGCACTGTTGTGATGCCGGAGATTCAAGGAACACTCCAGTTTGATGATGTCGATTTTTCCTATGAGAAAGGCAAGGAAGTACTGCACGACATTTCCTTTACAGCTCTGCCGGGAACGGTAACCGCGTTGGTGGGATCGTCCGGTTCTGGTAAGTCGACCATCATCGGACTGGTAACCGCATTCCATACACCGGATTCCGGCACAGTCCGGATCGATGGAGTGGATCTTTCAACTGTGCAACTCGCTTCGTATCGCAGCCAGCTAGGCGTGGTACTGCAGGAATCGTTTCTATTCGACGGAACCATCCGCGACAACGTCGCATTCTCCCGCCCGCTTGCGACGGAAGCGCAGATTCGTGAAGCGTGCCGGATTGCGAACGTCGATGAATTCGTCAGCCGATTCAAGGAGGGCTACGACACAATCGTCGGAGAACGTGGTGTCAAATTATCCGGAGGGCAGCGCC
>CAXSIG010000221.1:3331-8195 GCA_964237255.1 uncultured Bryobacteraceae bacterium | reverse complement strand
CGTGCGAGAGCCAAAGGGGCCAACAGAAACGTTAGCCGGGTCCGCAACAAGTTTTGATAGGGAGACAAAAATATGAACAAGCAAGTGCTCACGTTTGCCGGCTTGGTACTGGCCGGAGTTGCTACAACTGCTACTGTTAAAGCGCAGGGACCGCTATATGACAAGATTACGGTCAATCTTCCGTACCGCGTAACGCTCAACAACACGACACTCGACCCGGGTCACTACGTAATTCGCCAACTCGATAGCCCTGGCGGCGGTAGCCGTGTGCTGCAGATTTTTACGAATAAGGGAATGCGTCTTAAAACGTCTGCGTTGACGATTCCGGCTTTGGATAATCGTACGCCGTCTAGTACTAAGGTGATTTTGCATCATTACGGTAGCGATTATTACTTCGACAAGATTTGGGTTCAGGGTAAAGATTACGGTTATGAGTTCCCACTGCCACCAGCCGTCAAGAGCCGTGAACGCGAACGCATGGAGCCCTACACAGTTGCCGCAACTTACGAGCAGACTCCTGCTACGAATCAGCCGGCTACCGCTGCCACGGATACTACACCAACCACTGTAAGCGCAGCCCCTGCTAGTACCGATAATACTGTCGCAGCTGCGCCGCCCGCAACTGACAATACAGTGGCGACAAATGCCCCTCCCGCCGATACTGCACCAGTGCAGATGCCCCATACCGCTGGTAACTGGCTTGGGCTTCTCCTTAGTGGTGGAGCGTTGACTAGCGCCGGTGCAATGCTTCGCCGCTTTCGGTCGTAATCAATTTTCAAACCCCAACGAAAGGACGCGGTCTGGAGAAATCCAGGCCGCGTTTTCGTCTTATGCGCAAAACTATTCTTGTTTGTTCTTGGCTGCTCCTGGTAGGGGGCGGCGTTTTTATTTGGCGTGGCGGATCCGATTACTTTCAATCAGTAAACTCCCAGAAAGAGGAAGCGTTGGAATGGGAAAATCAGAACCCGCAACAAAGTGCATCGATGGATTCTTCTCCAGTGCCATCGGGATCGGGAGTACGCCGCGTCAGCCTTTCTCAGATGCCTAAAGGAAGTTCAATCGCTAAGCTTTCAATACCACGGTTGAGTAGCACACTTTACGTTTTGGAAGGCACTAACGATCAGGACCTTAAACGCGGACCTGGACATCTGGAAGGAACAGTCGCCCCTGGTGGGAATGGAAATTGTGTGATTGCCGGACACCGCGATACTCACTTCCGAGTGCTGAAGGATATTGCGAAAGGTGACGAGATTGTCGTTCAGTCGCGAACGGGTACCTATAAATACCGTGTAACGGGCTTAAGTGTTGTTACGCCGGATAATACGGACAGTCTTAAGCCGACTTCGAAAGCTGTTCTCAACCTGATTACTTGCTTTCCGTTTGAATATGTCGGGTCCGCCCCGCGACGCTTTATTGTTCACGCAGATCTGATCCAGTCGTAAACTGGGACATGTCCCCTGTTTTGAAGGAAGAGTTTTACCGCATCGGCAAATTGCCGCCCTACGTATTTGCCGTCATCAACGAGATGAAGGCAAAAGCACGTGCGGCGCAAATGGATGTGGTGGATCTCGGGATGGGGAATCCCGACGGCGCTACGCCTCAGGTAGTGGTCAATAAACTTCGTGAGGCCAGTTCCAATCCGAAAAATCACGGCTACTCAATGTCGCGCGGCATTCCGCGTCTTCGTGAAGAGATTGTCAAACGTTACGAAAGAAACTACGGCGTAGAGTTGGATGCGGATAAAGAAGCGATTGTAACCATAGGGGCTAAAGACGCCCTCGCTCACCTGTTATTCGCCACTATCGGGCCGGGCGATGTTGTTGTTTCTCCTAATCCTGCATACCCCATCCATCAATACGGCGTAATCATGTCCGAAGGACATGCCTGCATGTTGCCTATGCCGGACTCTTCGACGTTTCTTGAACACCTGGAAGAGATGTGCCGCGGTGGTAAGGCGCCCAAAATTGTACTGATTTCGTTCCCGCACAACCCCACTACAACTTGCGTCGATCTCCCCTTCTTTGAGTCCGTCGTAAAACTCGCTCATCAATACGGGTTTTTCATCATTCACGATTTCGCTTACGCGGACATCTGCTTCGACGGGTATAAGGCTCCGAGCATCCTGCAAGTGCCTGGATCGAAGGAGGTTGCGGTTGAAATCTTCTCCCTGAGCAAGAGCTATAACATGGCCGGCTGGCGCGTTGGTTTCTGTCTTGGAAATCAGCAGATGATCTCGGCTCTTGCGCGAATTAAGAGCTACCTGGATTACGGAGTGTTTCAGCCGATCCAGATTGCCGCAATTATTGCGCTTCGGGAGTGTGAAGACGAAACGAAGAAGATCAGCGCCGAGTATCAAGATAGGCGCGATGTATTGGTCGCCGGACTGGAACGCGCCGGTTGGCCCGTCGAAAAGCCACGTGGATCTATGTTTCTCTGGGCGCCCATTCCGGAAAAATACCGAGCCGCCGGATCATTGGAATTTGCGAAGAAGCTGATGAGCGAAGCGCAGGTTGCCATCTCTCCCGGTATCGGCTTCGGGCCCATGGGAGAAGGATTTGTACGCTTCGCGTTCGTCGAAAACGAGCATCGTATTCGGCAAGCGACGCGCTCCATCCAAAACTTCTTGCGACGAAATTACTGAATGGTAACGGGGAGTTTCACTTCTACCGTTTTAGGCGCGAAACACGCTTTGTCGTTGCAAGCCTGATAGCGGAGCTTCCCGGCCACGGTAACAGGACCGGGCTGCGCTCCGGCGGCAACTTTAAACTTCGTCGCTAGCATGAATTTGCCGGTGAGCACGGACAACGGTTTCTCTTCGAACGGGAGCTTGAGCATGTCCGGCTTCGGGTACTCCACTTCGCCTGCTTCAATGCCGCCGTCATCCGTCCATTTCAGCGTGAGCGGAATCAGATAGGACTCGGCAGGCGTGTGGCTGTTGGTGTGAAAACCGTTCGCGAGTGTCGCCGTGACCTTTGACGTAAAGGCAGATCCAGCCTTTGTGTTAATCGGTTCGGGAGGAATTACGTTGAGCGAAGGGCTACTCTGTCCCAGCAGCAGAAGTGCGCTGAGGCTCGGGAGCAGCATCCAGGATTTTCTCGATAGCATCTTCAAAGTCTTCCTTTGCGGCTAAGCCGATGTGTACTTTGGCAATCCGGCCATCGCGGTCAATGAGAAATGTCGTAGGCAAGGCTTCGATACCGCCATAAAGATCGGCGGTGGCATCGTTGCCCAGGACGACCGGATAATTGATCTTTAACTTGTCCGCGAAGGGACGAACGACAGCCCATTCTTCATCGCCACTGGCGACACCAAGCACTACTAAACCGCGATCTTTGTATTTGCGCTGGAACTCGATGAACCAAGGAATTTCCACCTTACACGGACCGCACCAAGTCGCCCAGAAATCGAGAATCACGGCCTTTCCACGGTAATCGGAAAGCTTTACCGGTTTGCCATTTGCATCTTTCAGAGTAAAGTCGGGCGCAGCCTTGCGATCTTTACTGGGCTTCACCGCTTGCGCATGGGCGGTTCGCGAGGTAGAGCATCCCGCAACAATCAGGAATATCGCCAAGCTAAGAGTAAGAAACCGCGTAATTTGGCGAGCCATACCTACCCTTGAAGTATATCGAACCATTGCTTCCTCTTTGCCCTCTCACGCTTCGAGAGAGTAACTTCCGGGTGCTTGGCATCAGCCGACGCTAACCATGCCGCGGTATCGCAGAACGATTCGCAGCAGTACTCGCGCCAAGCGATAGTGCGGAGTTCCTGGTCTTGCAAGCTGAGACGATTTTTGCGCCATTGCGCCGACCATCCCAACTCCCCCTTGGTTACCTCGCGTAGTAGTAGTTCTTCCCAGGATCGCCGTTTCGGGTTTCCCAGCCGTTGCCATTTAAAATGCGAAATCTCATGCACCCAAATGCGCTTGAGCTCCGCAGACGACTTGAGAAGCTCAGAATCGAGAATGATCAGTCGCCGGTGCAAATATGTGGCGGCATGAACGGGAGTGCCTTTATTGTCGGTAAGACGTCCCCGGCTCACTCTCAGATTGGAGACAAACCGGACCCGAATCAAAAATGGCGTCAGAACTGAATCACGGCCATGCGCCCATCTGTCACCACATCGTCTCCCGTAGCGTTGCGGAAGTTGGTCGGAATATTCGGGCGGGTCACTAAACTGACGGCGCGCACTTTGCCGGTGAGTAGCAGATCGTTCGTCACCTTGAGGCGTTCCAGGTCGGTGTTGGAATCAATCTTGTGAATGAAAGTCCGCTTCTCATCCGAGTAGTCGATTCCGATATCATGAGTTGCGCCGCACAGCCAGACAGGCTGGCCGCGATAGGTGTCCGCGCTTTGCCATACGCGCAAATGATGCCGGGACGCGAAGGTGTTGTTCGCTTTCTGCAGGACGAAGTCCGGCGGGGTGTTGCCCAGGAGAATGGTCGACACGGGCGCTTCTTTATATCCGCGCTGCTCGATAATCGCGAGCGCGGTTTCGAACTTCGAGGCTCCGGAGAGAGCCTGCGCCCCAACCCAGCCGGCCTGTTGAAACGCCGAGCTCACCTGTTCCAACGTACCGATAAACATCAGGTTGGTCTGGTCGGACGGCTTTGGCGGACTGGTCGCCGCAAACGTTTGCCACGGTTGATTGGCAACCAACTCGGTCAAGTGTCCATCGTCGGGAACCGAGGGCGTTGGGGGCGGGATCAAAGAATCGGGCAGGACCACGGACTTGCTCAGGCGTAAGGTCATCTCCGTACCGGCTTCATAGGAGATATTCGGATCGGCGTCTTTAACAATCGCCCCCTTGGCGACCTCCAGAATTTGCGCTAACCCGGAAAGGCGGCCGTTGTTCCCCATCTTGCCGA
>CAXSIG010000221.1:348-3319 GCA_964237255.1 uncultured Bryobacteraceae bacterium | reverse complement strand
CCTTGGTCCAAACGTCCGGTAATCGTATTCTTGGGACTAATGCCCTGAATCACGCCGTTCTCATCGACGCTCTCGCGAATGTTATCGATGCCGTAGACTCGCGCGCTGATTCGGTACTCGCGATGGCCGGCGTCCAGCTGCGTGAAGGTTAGTTGTAACGTGGCGCTTGCCGCTTCCGCCGGCTGGGCGAGCGCGGCAACGGAGCCCTCGATGGATGCGCCGGCCGCCAATACCGCCCGTCCGTTGACTACTACTGGAGCGATCAGAATCGCTGCCACTTTATCTTGCGTGCGCGATGTTGCTGTCGACACCGGTGACGTGAGGCGAGCTTCCAGAAAGGTGCCCGCAGGAATCTCCGTAGCCGCGAGAGCCAGCGGAAGAACAACTAGGACAGCAAGCTTCATCAGCGTTTCTCGGAGATGGTGAACTTCAACAAACTTCGGTCTTGCACGGTAAGCGCCAGAGACCCTCGCCGTTCGAATTCCGACTGCGGGATGTGGAACCTTACCGCTACGGCCCAATCTGCGCTTCGGCGCGCGGGGATACTCGATTGGGCAACCAGCGGCGGGTTATAGAGTTCGCCTAATTCTTTGTAGTATTCGAACACTTGCTTTGTTCCCGATGCGGAAACGACCGAGCCGGGCAACTCGTCGCCACCTTTCGGGGATACCGTAATGACGAGATCGCGCACCACAACGGTTACGTCGGAATCGTTTTTGATGCGGACGTCCAGAACGGCGACGGTATCGTTATCATCGGCCGCGACGCTTCGGACCTTTAGAATTTTGCCTGCCGGTTCGAGATGGTCGCCTCGCTGGAGGTGAAAGATTCCTGTTACCAGTAACACCAAGAGCGCCGCAGCGCCGGCGATCGCGAGGACGAACCCTCTACTCATCAGCTATCCAACAATGCGGAGCATCGTTTCCATGGAGATGTGCGCCGCCTGAATCAGGGTGCCATCGAAAAGATGGGTTTCGAGGCCGATCTCATACGCGTATCCGTCCTTGTTCAATTGCGCGACGATCGCCGCCCAATCCAGTTTCTCGGGAGAGTCCGGCATGATGCCCTTTCCCTTGAATTGAATATTCAGGATTCGCTTCTTCGGGAGCAGGTTATAGCCGTCCGGGAAAACAGTTTCACTCAAATGGAGTGCATTCTGCGGGTCCCAATTTAGCCCTACCCAAGGCGACGGCATCAACTCCATCAACGCCGCCATCTCCGCCGACGTGCCAACGTTCTGGGAATTTTCGTTCTCCACAAGCAAATGAACCTTCTGCTTTTCGGCGATTGGAAGCAGCGCGTTCAGTTCTTCGGCGATACGCGGGAGCATGGTCTTCGGATCGGCTACGCGGGATCCTGTGAAGACGCGAATCTTGTCGCATCCGAAGATCTTCGCTGCGGCCACGGCGCTTTCGAAGTCTTCTTTGCGCTTGTCCCACTGCTTCTGTTCTCTGGCTTGCCGCTTTGCTTTCGCGTCAGGAGCTTCGGGATTCTTACGAACCGGCTCCGTCCCCGGCCACCCGAACTTGAGCAGCGGGGTGTTGAGGAACGATACCTTGAGATCGTTCTGTGCAAAACTGGCCGCAGCCGCTTTCATCTCCGCTTCTGAGAGAAAAATGTAATCCTTCGCCGGTTTCTGCCCCGGCACGGCGCGAAGCTCCACCCACTTCAGCCCGTATTGCTTTGCAAATGCGATGGCATCGTCGGGCGTCAGACCGATCTCGTCGGTGATGGCGCTGATGCGGGACTTGTCAATCCGCCTTTTACCGAAAAGAGGAAGCGCCGGCACTGCGGCGGCACGGAGGAGCAATTCGCGACGGGTCACCTTTAGAATATATATCGTGGCGGCTGCGGCAAAAACCGGATTACTTGTACATGCCAAGTCAGGGCTTGGAATCCTTCATCAACTTACCGGTGTGATTGCCGCGCATCTGGGCGATATTCTTTCCGTAGCCATCCTGGAACAAAGCGACACGGATGCGCACGTGTATTTCGAAATCGCCTTGCCTGCGCTAGACCCAATGCTTGCGGAGTTGGCCCAACTTCCCATCGTGAAGCAGGTGGAAGTTGTGAAGAGCATGGACCGGATTTACGGTAAGCGCATCATCATCATGGGAGGAGGGGCTCAGGTGGGGCAAGTGGCTATCGGCGCGGTTTCCGAGGCCGATCGCCATAATATTCGCGGCGAGCACATCTCGGTGGACACCATTCCCCTGGTAGGAGAACAAACGCTAGCCGATGCAGTGAGGGCGGTAGCGCGACTTCCTCGGGCGAAGGCTTTGGTCCTAGCCGGAGCATTGATGGGTGGTGAAATCGAGCAGGCTGTCCGAGAGGTAAGAAAAAAGGGACTACTGGTAATCAGTCTCAACATGGCGGGCAGCGTTCCCGCCGCTTCCGACTTAGTGGTGAGCGATCCGGTTCAAGCTGGAGTGATGGCCGTAATGGCTGTTGCCGATACGGCCAAGTTTACAATTGAAAAACTGAAGCGCAGGGAGTTTTAGACGTTAGTTTCCGAGGCGAAGCGCAAACTCGCGGCGCTGTCCGGCGGGGTCCGCGATTCTCACATAGTACTGTCCAGGCGAAAAGCGCTTTTGAACCAGAGCGTGGACGCGGCCGTTCTGGGTGTCGGACGATCCGGTCCAAACTTCCGCACCGTCTCCATTGACAACCTGAACACGATACGTACCCGACGAAGCCAGATCCCGCGCATCCATATCGAGGTCGAGGGGGCCCGCAGCTTTGACAGCCTGTGTACTTCCACCTCGCGTTGCGGTAAGGACCACGGCAACAGGGACCGCGCCAGGTTTGAGGTTATAGGTGAAGAAAACGCCCCCGATCCCGAGCGCTGCTACAGCCGCAGTGGCCCAAACGGGAACCGGCAGTGCGCCGACGTTGAACAAGTTCCGCCACCATGGCGTACTCTTGATCTCCGGCACCTGTCCTTGCAGGGTTTCTTCTTGTTTCGCTCCGT
>CAXSIG010000221.1:0-338 GCA_964237255.1 uncultured Bryobacteraceae bacterium | reverse complement strand
ATTTCCGGCGCCTCTTCCTGAATGAGGGCTTCTTCGAACGCTCCGTCCGCCAAGGCGGCTCTCATGCCGCGAATGAAACTGTCGTTTTCCGTGACCCGGTCCTGACACTCCGCGCAGACGAGCAGATGATCTTCGACGGCCTCCAGTTCGGGGCCGTCAAGTTTTTCCATACAGTACATTTCCAGGACGTTTTCGTCCGGGTGTCCAGCTAGTAGCATTTAAATCCCTCTTGCAGCCAATGTGTTCGCAGGAGAGGATTTCTCTCAATAATTTTCAGGGATTTTTTATCCGAAAAACTAGCCATTTCGACTTGCCAACTTTCTCTTTCCCAAATCGCC
>CAXSIG010000220.1:0-8213 GCA_964237255.1 uncultured Bryobacteraceae bacterium | reverse complement strand
GGTGTGAAGGTGGTTCCCTACCTGGATCGTAGCGATCTGGTCCACTTCACCACCCACACGGTGATGCACAACCTAACTGAAGGGATCCTGCTGGTTTCGGTTGTGCTGTTCCTGTTCCTCGGCAACCTGCGTGGCGCAATCATCGTGGCGCTCACCATTCCATTCGCTTTGCTGTTTGCTGCAACGTGCCTTCAGCTGAATCACATCCCGGCTAATTTGCTCTCACTTGGCGCGCTGGATTTCGGAATGGTGGTGGATGGCAGCGTCGTGATGATCGAAAATATCCTACGCCACGCCAGCCGCAAGAATAGCGAACTTACCATTCAGCAGGGCATTCGCAATGCGACGCATGAAGTGCAGAAGCCGGTCTTTTTCGCCAAGCTGATGATCATCGTCGCGCATCTGCCCATCTTCACGCTGCAGCGCGTGGAAGGCCGGCTATTCCGGCCCATGGCATGGACGGTAGCGTTTGCGCTCATCGGCGCTCTGATCTTCTCGATTTTCCTGGCTCCCGTACTGGCCAGCATCTTCTTCCGCAAGAACGCAAAGGAGTGGCACAACCCGATACTCGAATGGGTGGTTCGGACCTACCGCGTCATCCTGCGTGGGGCCATGCGGTACAGCTACGTCACGGTTGGGCTTGCGCTCGCTTTGTTGGGCGTAAGCGTGTACCTGGCAGTCGCAGGCTTAATCGGTTCCGAGTTCTTACCACACCTGGACGAAGGCGCTATCTGGGCGCGCGGGACCTCCGCATCCAGTACCGGCCCATCCGAGGGATCGGCGCTCATGCACCAAGCCCGTTTGGTGCTGGCCAAGTTTCCCGAAGTAAAACAAGTGGAGTCGCAACTCGGCCGTCCCGACGACGGGACAGACTCAAGCGGTTTCTACAACACGGAATACTTCGTCGATCTGAAACCGCACGAAGAATGGAGACCGCAGTTCAAGACCAAGGAAGAGCTGATCGCGGCGATGGACAAACAGTTGGAACAGTTTCCCGGCGTGCTCTGGAACTTCTCGCAGCCGATTGCCGACAACATGGAAGAGGCCGTAAGCGGCGTGAAAGGCCAGCTTTCTGTAAAGATCTTCGGGGACGATCTGGCGCACCTGGAAGAGACCGCGGATAGAATCGTCGCGCAATTGAAAACAATCCAAGGCGTCGCCGACTTGGGAGTGCTGCGTGTCATCGGCCAGCCGAACATTAACCTGGTGGTGAATCGCGAAGCGGCGGATCGCTTCGGTATCAACGTCGCGGACGTACAAGATGCGGTCGAGACCGCAGTCGGGGGCAAACCGGTGACGCAAGTACTGCAAGGCGAGCAGCGATATGACTTGGTGGTGCGATACCAGGAACCGTACCGTCGAACGATTGAAGAGATCAAGAACATTCGAATCTTGTCTCCATCGGGAGAGCGGGTATCGTTGGGCCAACTTTGCGACGTTTCGGTAAAGGACGGGGCCTCCACCATCTATCGGGAAGGCAACAACCGCTACATCGCGATTAAGTACGGGGTTCGTGGACGCGATTTGGGGAGCACTGTCGATCAAGCAATTGCACTGGTCAACAAGAATGTTCCCTTGAAGCGCGGGTATCGACTGGAATGGGCGGGCGAATATGAAAGCGCCAAGCGAGCCAACGCGCGTCTTGCCATCATCGTGCCGATCACGCTCATGCTGATCTTCTGCATTCTTTACGGCATGTTCCGCAGCTTCAAGTGGGCAACGCTGGTGATCATCACTTTGTTCCTAGCGCCGACGGGAGGCCTCTTCGCTCTGTATCTGACAGGCACGCATTTCAGCGTTTCGAGCGGCGTCGGATTTCTCGCGCTCATGGGGGTCGCGGTGCAGACCGGCGTCATCATGGTGGAGTACATCAACCAGCTACGTGGCCGCGGCCATGATGTTCTCGCCGCTGTCGAAGAAGGCGCGGTGCTGAGGCTTCGTCCCATCATGATGACCATGCTGGTCGCGACACTTGGACTGATTCCAGCCGCCACATCGCACGCTATTGGAAGCGATTCTCAGCGTCCGTTCGCGATCGTGATCGTCGGCGGCCTCAGCGCGACGCTCCTGATGAGTATCTTCGTCCTGCCGGCGCTTTACGTGTGGTTCGCGGGAGCGAACGACGTTCTTCCGGAACCGGCTGAAAGCTTCGAATAATCGCTAGAACAAGTCAGCGGTGCAGAACTTGCATTTGCTCGCTGCAACCGGAATGGTTTCCAGACATTTCGGGCAGCTCTTTGCGGCTGGCGCAGGCGCCTCTTTCAAGAATGCTTTGGTGATCATATAGATGCAGAACGCAATGATCATGAAATCAATTACGTTGCCGATAAAATTGCCGTAATTGACGTAGTTGGCAACTTCCTTGCCGTCCGGACCAGTGTGCGGCGTACCCAGCACAAAACGCGCCGACCGCCATTCGCCACCAGGGATTAGCAAGCTGATGAAAGGCATAAGGATATCGGCAACCATTGACGACACCACCTTCCCAACCGCCGCGCCGATGATCACGCCGACCGCCAAAGCAAGGGCGTTGGTCTTGAGCAGAAAGGCTTTAAACCCGCTAATCATAGTCCTACGAGGATATCAAAGCGAAATCCGCCCATCGCGATGTAGGTTCAGTCGCTGCCCGCGCCACTCTACATAAGTTCCAAAAATGCCGGCTGACCAGACCGCCGTTCCGAACAAATCACGAAACGGGAGAAGAGTGAAGTTGATCCGGGCCCTCACGCTACGTGCCGCCAGGAACCCTCCCAGCACACGGGTAACGTAACAGAAGAGCGCAACTTTCCACCACCCCGCAGCCGCGGCCAACAAACACCAAAGCAACGCCTGCGTAATCACTGATCCGATATAGCCCGCGCCCTGCGATACACGAATCGTCCGAGACCAACGCACTTGATGGCTCCAGATATCGCGCCACGAACCAGCGCCAAGGCTGGTCTCCACGGGACACTCGGCAATTACGATGCGCTTGCCCAACTTGCCGATACGCTCCCCGAGTTGGTAATCGTCCGCAAGGTAATCCGCAATGGCCTCAAAGCCACCAATAGCGTGAAGTTGGTCCGCGCCGAAGACCATCGTGGAACCGAGAGCAAATTGAACGACACCGACAGTTCTCGCCACTAGCAAACTAGGGACGAAGTCGGTGGCAATGCCGAGTGCTTCGAACCTGGCGGGAAACGAACCGCCGCGCGCTCGATACAGACAGGTCACGAGCCCGACTGTATGGTCTTCAAGCGGACCGACCACCGTGCGCAAGTAATCGTGTGGAACGAGAATGTCGCTGTCGTTCACCAACAGCGTTGGATAACGAGCTTCGCGAGCTAACGCGATCAGCATCCCGACCTTCCCGTTCGGAGTGTCTGGCGCCTGGGTCACCGTGCGGATCGGCAGGGTTGGAAATTCGGCAATTAAGCGTCGAACGTCGATCCACGCCGCATCGTTTGGATCGCGTATTCCGAAGACGATCTCAAACTCCGGGTATTCCTGACGAGCATGGGACAGGATGGCTTCATAGAAGTGCTCGTCGCGCCCGCGAATCGGCTTCAGTATAGAAATCGGCGGTTGATAAGAACTGGAGATGTTCCGTTCAGTCAGTCGCTTGACGGCGGCAAAGATGGCGAGCAGCCAATAGGCAGCTGAAAGAAGAGCGGGAACCGCGAACCAGATCACGCAGAAAGGAGTGCCACGCCACAAGCCACCAGAGAAGCGCCCATCCATCGCCTCGGGCTGATGCGCTCGCGTAAGACAAACTTGGCCAGCACAGTCTCAAACACAAAACTGGCGGCGGTCGCAGGTACCGCAAAGCTCACATCGGCTACTGATAACAACGCCATGAAGGAGAAGAACGATACCGCCATGCACAGCACGGAAAAAATAATATTCCAATTCCGCGCCATGCTACCGAGCAGTCGCCGAATGGCGTTCGGATGAAAGTCATGGATCTCGCCCTGCTGCCTCATACCTAACGCCTGAAGGATCTCCCCAACCGTGGTGCACCCAACGATGATTGCGACCAGTATCCACTTCATCGTCGGGTATCGATATGCGTGGTATTGAATTCCGTGCGACCGACCAGGATAACGCCGCCCACGATCAGCGCAATCCCTGCCCAGCGTGTTGTAGAAACAACTTCGTGCAGAAATAGTCGCCCGGAAAGCGCCACCAAAGCGTAGCCTACGGACGTGACGGGAAGCACGTAACTCAGATCCGCCCAACTCAGCAGCGCCATATGGGAGAGCATCCACAAAATCAAAAGCGCGACCCCGACAGCGACCCACGGATTTAGAAGGGCAAGAATGTAAGCCGAAGGAGATTCCGACACAATGGGACCTACCTGCCGCATTCCCATCCGTAATGACGAATCTCCCAACACGTTCGTCAGGATTACGATTACGGTAAACAGCGTGGTTTTCTTGCTCGAAGCGATTCGCTCGCTAGTCGCCTGCATGAGCGGCGGATGCGGCCGTCGCCTGGCGATGATCCGCAACGAATTTGCGGCGCTTCCGGCGAAGTGCCATGTATTCTTTCGCTTCTTTCGCCAGGCGCTTACGATCGTGAGAGTTAAAAATAGCCTTGCTGACCACGCGCCAGATTACACGCGGGCGGAAGTAGTATTCGCCATAGAAACGCTCCACCCACTCAACCAGCTCGGCCTCATCCAACCCCGGGTAAATCACCTTCGGGAGTTGATGCCCCACTTCATCGGTCATACTGCCAATGGAAATCAAGTCGTTCTTCTTTGCGTACTCGTAGAACTCGGTGCCGGGATACGGGTGCGCAATCGAAACCTGAATGGTTTCATTATCCAGCTTCTTCGCGAAGTCGATAGTTTTGCGAATGCTCTCACGCGATTCGCCGGGCAAACCTACAATGAAGTCGCCATGCACCACCAATCCCAGCTTGCGGCAGTTCGCTGTGAAGCGCTCCGCCATATCCACGGTCGCGCCCTTCTTGATGTTTTTCAGGATTTGCGGATCGCCGGATTCGTATCCCACGATCAACAATCGGCAGCCCGCTTCCTTCATCGCTTTAAGCGTGTCGTAGTCGGTTGTAACGCGCGACGTACACGACCATGTCATGTTCAGCGGCTTCAGCTTCTCGCACAGAGCGATTGTCCGGGCCTTCTGATAATTGAACGTATCGTCGTCGAAAAACACTTCCTTGATTTCCGGGAAGTTGTCCTTGATGTAGAGCATTTCCGCCGCGACATCGTCAGCGGAACGCAACCGCCACCTGTGTCCCGAATGCGTCTGCGGCCACAAGCAGAACGTACACATCGCCGGGCAACCGCGCGACGTGTAAAGCGAAATAAAGGGATTCAGTAAGAAGGGAACGTTATAGTTCCGTACATCCAGATCGCGCTTATAAACCTTCGAAACCCACGGCAGTTCATCTAAGTTCTCGATAACCGGCCGCTCAGGGTTATTTACAATCACCCCATCCTTGCGGAAGCTGACTCCCGGCAACTCTTCGAGCGGCTTGCCGTTCGCGTAGTCGACAATCTGGTGGTCGAACTCGCGGCGCACCACAAAATCTATTGCGTCCGTCGCATTGAGCGTTTTTTCCGGTTCAACCGTTACCGGCGGCCCCACGAAGCAAACCTTAAGATTCGGGTTTGCTGCCTTCATCATATTGGCCATCTTCACGTCGACGTCGAAACCGGGGGTCGAGGTAAACAGAACCAACAGTTCAAAATCCCTGCCCATCTCCACCGTCTGCTCAATGGAAATTTTGTGCGGTGGAGCGTCTACAACTTTGCTATCCGGCAACATACCCGCGGGATAACAAAGCCATACCGGATACCAGTACGACTCGATTTCTCGCGAAGCGGGCCAACGGGAACTCGCACCGCCATCGAAGCCTTCGAAGGAGGGCGGGTTCAAGAACATCGTGCGCATAGAAACCTCTATTGTAGCTTGGGGCGGCCTCCTAAAACCGCAAACGAGCTACTAGGCTTCTGTTTTGTTCAGATTATGGTGAATCGCGTAAAGCGTCAATTCCAAACGATCCGCTACGCCCAGCTTGTCGAAAATATTGTGCATGTGATTCTTGACCGTTTGTTCGCTGATGGTCAGCCTTTCGGCCAGTTCTTTGTTTTTGTAACCCTGAATCACCAATCCCACAATTTCCCGTTCCCGCGGACTCAACGAACCATTTTTTGGGTGGGGTTCTCTGGGCTTCTGCGATGGATGCTCTTCCGTAATCTGACGGAGAATCTGAGCCGTGGTGGCGCGGTCGATCCACATTTCACCTTCGTGGACTTTTCGAACGCACTTCAATAAGAGGTCGTCGGCAGCATCTTTGTTCAGGATTCCCCGGCAACCGGCACGTACCGCGCGCACGAAGAAATCTTGATTTTCGAGCGAAACCAGGAGAATAATCTTTCCAGCGCTGGCCAAGGCGTGCACGCGTTCCAAGAATACAAACGTCTGCTTCGGTTCCGATGACGCCGCCAAGAGGAGAATATCCGGATGCGCTCCACCCGCCGGCTCAAAGGAATCGGGAAGAAGCTCTAAATCGGGGGTTGCGGCAAACAGGCCGATTAGTCGTTGGCGATAGACGACATCGGCATCGGCCAAGGCGACGGAAGCCGGAAGCGAGGAGAAATGTTCGGCAATCACGGCCAGTTCGTCTCCTGCGAGTCTAGGAATTTCCCGTAAATAGAGTCAATTCCAAATGTACAGCATTGGCGTTTTGTCTTTGGAATAGGATAAATTCGTGGCAATTCGCTTTGCTCTCCTAGTATTCGCGGCACATTTCTCTTTGGCTCAAACCACGCCCGAGCAGTCTCAGGGCGTCATCCGCGCCGGCGTTAGCGAGGTGGTGTTGGATGTCATTGTCCGCAATAAAAGCATGTCCCTCGATAAGAAGCTCAAGGCGCCCGATTTCACGGTCACCGAGGACGGCATTCCCCAGATTGTTAAAGGCTTTCGCCTGGTGAGTGGGCGTGATGCCCAAATAATCTCAAAAACGGCAGATGCCGTACCGAATCCCGGTTTGGTCGCCACACCGCGCGCGGTGCAAGAGGTTAGCTTTGTCTCAGTAGTCTTCGGTCAAATGGGTCCATCATCACGGCAAAATGCGATTGACGCTGCGACCGCGTTTCTGGACCGCGCTGTGCGGGGCGATACGTACGGCGCCGTGTTTGGCTTGAACTGGCGCATTGTTCCGAAGAACGACTTTACTACTGATCGGGCCGCTCTCTTCCAAGCCGTCCAGCTTGCAGCAAGAGGGGGAGCGCCGGACTTGACGTCGCCCTCTCTTGGTGTGCTCAACCAGACTACCTACTCGACAACAGGAGGCGCCGGTGGCGTCTCCACTACATCGGGCAACGATGTCTTGCGGCTTCCTGATTTCGCATTGAGCGGCGCAAGCGCAAACCCACTCTCCGAATCGCAGCAAGTTCTGGCGGAGACATCCGGAGCACAACGCGGGCTGGTCACGGAAGTCGGCGGTATGGCGTTGATGGATGCATTGCAGCGTCTTATCGAGGCCGAAGCGAAACTGCCAGGGCGCAAGACGATCTTATATCTCTCCGAAGGTCTGGTGAAGCCACCCAACCGTCCGGAAGTGATGAAAAGCGTGATCAACGCTGCGAACCGAGGAAACATCAGCTTCTACTGTCTGGACGTTCGCGGCTTGTTGGTCAACGAAACTTCCAACGGAACTATCTCGGGTCTCGTTTCTAGTGGCGGACTCAATGCGCTGGATCAAGCGTTCGTGTCTCACGTTCAACTGAACATGGCCGAATTAGCCGAAGGCACCGGCGGCTTCGCAGTGTTCAGTACCAACGATTTCGCTAAAAACATGGCCAGGGTGGTGGAGGATGTGCGGACGCACTATGAACTTTCCTACGTTCCCACCTCCAGCGTTTACGACGGACATTTCCGCAAGGTATTGGTGACCGTGCGGGACCCGAGGCTGATTGTCCAAAGCCGCGACGGATACTTCGCGCTTCCCGACTTCAACGGTTCTCCCGTGTTTTCTTACGAGGCCGAAGGGCTGCGCGCGCTGCAGGATGCGCGGAAGGACTTTCCATTCAGCGCGGCGGCGCTACGCTATCAGCCCAAGCCCGATGGCTTTCGATACGAAGTCTCTTTCGACCTGAACACGTCAAATCTAACGACTCGCCTGGATCCGGCAACGCACCTTGCTCGTTTGCATGGAACGTTCCTGGCTCTTCTGAAGACGCCGTCAGGAGATGTGGTGAA
>CAXSIG010000219.1:3156-8239 GCA_964237255.1 uncultured Bryobacteraceae bacterium | reverse complement strand
TTCCTTGCCACCGCCGCGCCGCAATCCTTTCGCGATGCCCAAGCCGCGCTAACCCAAGCCCAACGCGCCCGCGATCAGTTCTACGATTCCATCCCGACCGTTATGACGATGTCCGACGGTGCCCACCGCGACACTTTCCTTCTGAAGCGTGGCGCCTACGATGCTCCAGGCGAAAAACTCAAACCCGGGCTTCCCGAAATCCTCCAGGCTCCCGCTTGCGCCGACCGCCTTTGTCTCGCGAACTGGGTAGTGTCCCCCAAAAATCCTCTCACCGCGCGCGTCACCGTAAATCGCATCTGGGCCTCTTTCTTCGGCACCGGTATTGTCAAAACGCTGGACGATTTCGGCTCCCAAGGCGAATGGCCCACCAACCCGGAACTCCTCGACACGCTCGCGCTGGACTTCATGGATAGCGGTTGGAATCTGAAATCTCTCCAAAAGCAGATTGTCCTTAGCGCGACATACCGCCAATCCTCCGCTCTCACCCCCGAACTTCGCGAACGCGATCCCGAAAACCGCCTGCTCGCCCGAGGTCCCCGCCTGCGCCTCGGCCCCGAAGTCATCCGCGACCAAGCACTCTTCGTCTCCGGACTCCTTCACGAACAAGTCGGCGGCCCATCGGTAAAGCCCTACCAGCCCGCCGGTCTCTGGCAGGAGCTATCGGGAAACAACAGCTACGTCCAATCCAAAGGCCCCGATCTTTACCGCCGCAGTCTGTACACCTACTGGAAACGTACCATTCCCGCCCCGTACATGATGAACTTCGATTCCCCCAATCGCGAGCAGTGCGCCGTATTTGAGAATCGGACGAACTCTCCGCTGCAAGCTCTTGATTTGATGAACGAAGTAACGTTCCTGGAAGCGTCTCGAAAATTGGCCGAGCGCATGATTGCAGAAGGCGGAGCCGCACCCGCATCACGCGTGAGCTACGGCTTTCAACTGCTTCTCGCGAAATCCCCAAACCCGAAGCAAGCCGCAATCCTTCAAGCCGCCCTGTCAAAGTCCCTTCATGATTTTGATGCCGACCCCAAATCCGCCGCCACCTATCTCCATCAAGGCGATTCCCCGGTCAACGCAAAACTCTCCGCGCCCGAACTGGCCGCCTACACTACGGTAGCCAGCTTGCTTCTCAACATGGACGAGGCCATCACCAAACAATGACCCGTCGCTTCTTCAACGGACTCGCGCTCGCCTCCGTCCTCAAAGCCGAAAAGCCCCTCACCGGTCTCCCGCACTTCGCCCCAAAAGCCAAGCGGGTCATCTACCTCTTTCAATCCGGCGGTCCCTCCCAGCTCGAACTCTTCGATCACAAGCCGCGTCTCCTTGAATTCCAAGGTACGGACCTCCCCGACTCCATTCGAAAAGGCCAGCGCCTCACCGGCATGTCGGCTTCACAGTCCGCCTTCCCGATCGTTCCCTCGAAATTTGCCTTCCAACAACGCGGCCAATCCGGCGCCTGGGTCAGCGACCTGCTCCCGAATACCGCAAAAATCGCCGACCGCCTCACCTTTCTAAAGACCGTCAACACGGAAGAAATCAATCACGATCCCGCCGTCACCATGTTTCAAACCGGCTTCCGTCTAGGAGGCCGACCCAGCATGGGCGCGTGGGTATCTTACGGCATCGGCTCTGAGACGCAAGATCTGCCCGCGTTCTGTGTCATGATCTCGAACTCCGGCGGCGGCCAGCCTCTTTATGATCGTCTCTGGGGCAGCGCTTTTCTCCCCAGCCGCTACCAGGGCGTGAAGTTTCGCAGTTCCGGCGATCCCGTCCTTTTTCTCTCCAACCCCGATGGCTTCGATCAACATAAGCGCCGTGATTTTTTAGACTCCCTGGGCCAACTCAACACCGCCACCTACTCCGAGTTCAACGATCCCGAAACCACCGCCCGTACCGCCCAATATGAGATGGCGTACCGGATGCAAGCCTCCGTCCCCGAACTTACCGACATTTCAAAAGAACCCGACGCTACCTTCCAGCTTTACGGCGAAGATGCGCGCAAGCCGGGCACCTACGCTGCAAACTGCCTGCTCGCCCGGCGCTTGGCCGAACGAGGCGTCCGCTTCATCCAGCTCTACCATCGCGATTGGGACCACCATGGCGGCCTGCCCGAGGCGCTTCCCAAGCGCTGCAAGGACGTCGACCAGGCCTCCGCCGCCCTCGTCACCGATCTCGCACAACGCGGCATGTTGGACGACACGCTCGTCGTGTGGGGAGGCGAATTCGGCCGCACCGTCTACTGCCAGGGCCACCTCACGAAAGACGACTACGGCCGCGATCACCACGGCCGCTGCTTCACCGTCTGGATGGCGGGCGGCGGCATCAAGCCCGGCCTCACCTACGGCGAAACCGACGACTATGGCTACAACATCGTTCGCGATCCGGTCCATGTCCATGACCTGCAAGCCACCATCCTCCACTCGCTCGGCATCGATCATAAACGCCTCACCTACCGTTTCCAAGGCCGCGATTACCGGCTCACCGATGTAGCCGGTGAAGTAGTGAAACCGATTCTCGCGTGAAGCTGTCCGTTCTTCTTGCGATCTGTCTTCCCGCCTTCGGTTGGCAAGGCCAGGAATTGCTGGATCGTGTCAGCCAGCGGGTTCACGCGAACGCTCGCAATATGCCGCGCTACACCTGTGAAGAAGCCATCGAACGCTTCTGGTACCAGGGCAACGCGCTCGAACGGAGCGACCGCATCCGCCTGGACGTCGCCGTCGGATCCGGAGGCGAGATGTTCGCCTGGCACGGCGACCGCAGCTTCAAATCCGGACATATCGACGACTTGGTACAAAGCGGCCCAATCAGCTCCGGCACTTTCGCTTCGTTCGTGAAAAACATATTCGCCCCCAAAACGGCCAACATGAATTTCCGTGGGGATGGAAAATTCACTTATTCCATGCCGCTCGAACGCAGCACGTTTCTAGTGAGCGCTGGCGCTGCCAAAGCCATTAGCGCGTATGAAGGTTACTTCACTGCCGATCCCTCCACCGGAAGACTAAAGACAGTGGAGGTGACCGCCACCAAATTGCCTCATCCCTCCATGCGCGGCCTTTCGATCCGCATTGACTATGCCTCGGCGAAACTAGGCGACGCCGACGTGGAGCTCCCCACAACGGTTGAGATGACCGTAACGGATAGCACGGGCGGCTACACCCGGAACGTAACGCAATACCGGAATTGCCGGCAGTTTATCATCGAGTCCACCATTCACTTCGACGACGATCCGGTAACCCAGACCACGGACCAGAAAACGGAAGAAGGTCCTTTCTCGCTCGATCCCGGTAAAAGTCTCACGATTCGCATCGCCTCCGATGTCCATCCCGAATCGGCGGCGGCAGGCGATCGCATCGAAGGTATCCTTACTTCCAATCTGCCCGGCGCGGCTCAAAAAGGCCCGGCGCACAAAGGCGCGACCCTCACCGGCCACTTGATTCGAGTAGAAAGCGTTCGGCAAACAAGGCCCTATTACAATGTCGACTTGGTTTTCGACGAACTGATCGATGCCGGCGTCCCCCACCCCGTCTCACTCGAATCGATCACGATTCCGCTGCAACCCCGTCGCGATCGCACCCAGTCCGCCGTCCAGGACGGAACGGATCGTCCGGTCTGCCGCTTCCGCACTTTGGATAGAAAAGACAACCTGAAAGGAGCTGTTACTTATTGGAGATCTCGCTAACTTAGTGTTTTATTCCTTCTGCTATAGTTTCCTAGATGCCATTAACAAAGAGATTAACCGCTGAATTCATAGGTACCGCGTGGCTGGTACTGGGCGGTTGCGGAAGCGCCGTGTTGGCCGCCGCTTTTCCCAATGTGGGCGTCGGTCTCCTCGGAGTATCTCTCGCTTTTGGATTGACTGTCCTGACTATGGCTTACGCCATTGGGCACATCTCCGGTTGTCATCTAAACCCCGCGGTTTCCGTCGGACTCTTTGCCGGCGGGCGTTTTCCCGCGAAAGATCTCTTGCCGTACATACTCGCGCAAGTTGCGGGCGGCATCGCCGGCGCTGCGGTGCTCTATCTTATCGCCAGTGGAACGGATGGCTTCAGTCTCGCCGGTGGCTTCGCTTCGAACGGTTTCGCGGAGCACTCGCCCGGGCACTACAGTTTATTGGCAGCCCTGGTCGCCGAAATAGCCATGACTTTCGGATTTCTATTCGTAATTCTTGGCTCCACGCATGGCCGCGCGCCCAAAGGATTTGCCCCCATCGCCATCGGTTTTTGTCTTACTTTGATTCACCTCATCAGCATCCCGGTAACGAATACGTCCGTGAATCCCGCGCGCAGCACCGGTGTCGCCGTGTTCGTCGGAGACTGGGCCCTCGCGCAGCTGTGGCTCTTCTGGGTTGCCCCGATTGTCGGTGCCGCTCTCGCCGGAATCGTATACCGATGGCTGGGACGCGAAGATGCCGAAGTAACCGGAGAGCCCGAACAGCGCCGTTCTTAGTCAGGGGCGAATTGTATGATGAGGGGTGAGATTCGCGGCTGTACTCCTGTCGATCGCGCTGGCATTTCCTACACTGGCTGCCGAATTCTATCTTCCCGATCTCACCAGGGAAGATGCACTCAAGATGTTTCCCCCGGCGCCGTCCGAAGGGGATAATCTCGACAAGAACGACGCGGACGTATTCCGGGCCACGCGGTCGCTGGAGGGAAGCGCCCGCTGGAGCTTAGCGCGCACTGACAACAGCCGCGCGATTCGCGACTTACTTCCGGACTTTTCCTGTAGCGTCGACCGGCAACTTCGGATTCATGAATATCCGGAACTTGCCCTGCTGCTCTTCCGCTCCATTGCCACAGGGGAGAAAGTAGTAAACCAGGTGAAGCGCGAATACCATCGCAAGAGGCCCTTTCGAGATCAAAAAGGCCACCTCTGCATGGTGCTCGGGGAGTACCGTGTAAGCACGTACGATTACCCTTCCGGTCACTCCACCAGTGGTTGGCTGACGGGTTTGGTCCTGGCCGAGCTCTTGCCCGATCGCCGGGACGAGATTCTAACTCGCGCCAGGGAATACGCGGAGAGCCGCGTGGTATGCGGTGTTCACAATCTCAGCGCAACGCTGGCTGCGGAAGCCTTGGCGAAA
>CAXSIG010000219.1:0-3135 GCA_964237255.1 uncultured Bryobacteraceae bacterium | reverse complement strand
GGTTATTCGCGAGAATGAAAAAGTCCGATAGCTTTCTCGACGATCTCCAAAAAGCGAAGGCCGAGATAGCGAAGAAGGCTGCGAAAACGGGTAAACCGGATGCCCAGTCATGCAAGGCGCAGAGTGACGCTCTTGCGGTATCCGGAATTCCCTCAACGGCCGCGCACTAGATCCCAATACACGGTACACTCGCCGGCTTCGGCATTGTGGCGATACCGGGTAGGAAGCCCGAGCGCGATATCTTTCTCCTCGTCCTCGCAGCTAGCCACTGTTAGAAATGTACCGGCTTTCGTTAGCCGATCGAGTTCCGGCTGCGGAATGATATGAAGACTCGTAAGAAACAAGGGCGCAAGCTTCAGCGGCTTATGAGAATTCTGATGTTCCAAACTGGAAGGCGGCGTTCGGCGACTGGTGAAGTAGACCATCTCATCGGCCAGGATCGGCGCGCCGGGCGGAGTCACGGTATTGACTTGCTTTGCGATCTGTTCCACCTGGCTCCAACCGTAACTTTCGCGCGTGGCATACAAGGTGTAGATCAGAGAGAGAGCGGTTACAGCCGAAAGAGCCAGCGGAGCGACACGGGGCAAACTGGAAATGGCAAGCACCGTCAAAAACGGCACGACAAAAATGAAATAGCGCGAAAAGGTAGGGCGAGCGATGGCAATGTAAAGGCTCATTGTTACCGCCAGGGATAGGCAAAGCGCCGCGTCCGGATTCCGCCGGGACCGCAGAAATCCGGCTACACCAAGGATAGTGAGCGACAACGCGTCGGGTGAGCGAAAGAACGATTTGTAGACGCTCAAGTCGTTGGCGATCAACTTGTCTTGCGGCCAGGCGGCAGTTCGGAACGTAAAGTTGTATTGGAAGATCTGAAACAGCACTTCGTGTGGAGCTTGCCAGGACGCGATGAATACAGGAAGAAAGGGGAGTGCCGCCGCGGCAAGAAAGGCGCCGGCTGTTTTAAGTCTCCTGGATGCGTAAATAAAAAACACCACGGCGGCAGGGGCCGTCAGAAGCGATGCGCCAACCGCCAGCCCTGCGAAAAATCCTGTCGCGGCAGCATACCGCGCGGAATCGGAATCGCGAGCCATCACCGCGCAGCGAAACGCGCAGACCAGCGCAAGAAGGCAGAAGCCGTAAGCTTGACCGATCCCCCCAAACAGAACCACCAATTCGTTTAGGCCGAAGATCACCAGGCAGCAAACGGCGGCAAGCGTTCCCGATCTCGCGCGTACATACTGGGCTAGAAGATACGCAGCCAGCCCCGTGCAAAGGGCCGCCGCGGCATGGGCTGTGCGCCACGTATCTCCAAACAGCAGCATCCACCCTGCGTTCCAGTATGTATTGAGCGGTGTTTGGGGAAAGAAGAAGTCCAGGTACAGCCTTTTTCCATTACGGACCAGTTGCGCGGCAAGCAGATGAAAGCCCTCGTCCCAGGCGAAAGCGGCAGTTTCCGCATAGCACAGCAGCAGAATGCAGAGAACCGCGGCCCCGCAGCCCACAGCGTTGCGACCAAAGAATTGTCGGAGCGAAAGCAGAACTCATTGTTATCGCATCATTTGGGCTAAGTAGAGTAATCTGAACGTGAAGGAGAATCGCGATGGCCAAAGGCATGGATCGTAAGAAAGAAACCAAAAAGCCAAAACAGCCGAAGAAGTAAGGCGACGCGGGCTTCCGCCTAAACAGGGATACTAAAAAGAGAAGAATGAGAACTGAATGGGTGGAAGCCCGCAAGAACGATAGCGTTCGTACGCAGATGCATTACGCTCGCCAAGGGCAGGTCACCGGCGAGATGGAGTACGTCGCACGACGAGAGAAGATTGCCCCGGAACTCGTCCGTTCCGAAGTCGCGCGCGGCAGAATGGTGATTCCCGCCAACCTGAATCACGGCCGGCTTGAGCCCATGTGTATCGGCGTTGCTTCGCAGTGCAAGATCAACGCGAATATCGGGAATTCCTCCACCACCTCCGATATCGATCAGGAACTCGGCAAGCTTCAGTACTGCGTAAAATACGGCGCCGATACCGTGATGGACTTGTCTACCGGCGGCGACATCCCACGCATTCGCCAAGCCATCATTGACGATTCCCCCGTGCCGATCGGCACCGTGCCCATTTACGAAGCGTTGGCACGCGTACGGCGGCTGGAAGATCTCACGGCGCCTATCATGCTCGAAGTGATTGAGGAACAAGCTCAACAGGGCGTGGATTACATGACCATCCATGCGGGCGTGCTGGTGCAGTACGTTCCGTTAACTTCGAAGCGCATTACCGGAATCGTCAGCCGCGGCGGCGCGATTTTGGCCGAGTGGATGGTGAAAAACCATCGCCAGAATTTTCTGTATGAGCACTTTGAAGACATCTGCAAGATTTTCCGCAAGTATGACGTCACCTTTTCGCTGGGCGACGGTCTGCGACCCGGATGCATCGCCGATGCGAGCGATGAAGCGCAGTTCGCCGAACTGAAAACCCTGGGCGAATTGACGAAGAAGGCCTGGGAATACGATTGCCAGGTGATGGTCGAGGGACCCGGTCACATCCCGCTCGATCAGATCCAGATGCAGGTGGAGAAGGAAAACGAGCTCTGCTACGAAGCGCCGTTCTACACGCTCGGTCCTCTTGTCACCGACATCGCTCCCGGTTACGACCACATCACGTCGGCGATCGGCGCGGCCATGATCGGCTGGCATGGCGCGTCCATGCTTTGCTATGTCACGCCGAAGGAACACCTCGGCCTGCCGAATCTAGAGGACGTGAAACAAGGAATTATCGCCTACAAGATTGCCGCCCACGCAGCGGATCTGGCACGGCATCGTCCGGGCGCGCGCGATCGCGATGACGCGATCTCCCACGCCCGCTACACCTTCGACTGGAACAAGCAGTTCGATTTGTCGCTCGACCCCGAGACCGCCCGCTCCATGCACGCCGAGACGCTGCCTGAAGAGGGCTTCAAGGATGCGGCCTTCTGTTCCATGTGCGGTCCGAAGTTTTGCTCCATGAATCACTCTGCAAAGGTGGAGAGTTTCACAGCGGAACAAGCGCAAGAAGTTTTGCTACAGATCCAGTAACGAAACTTTGGCCGTTGGCTTGCGTCTCTCATTTCAGAAGGATTGATATGAAGAGACTCACATTTTTA
>CAXSIG010000218.1:3906-8246 GCA_964237255.1 uncultured Bryobacteraceae bacterium | reverse complement strand
CACGCATACGGACGCGCATTGAAAGTCGGCAAAGAAGAGATTATGGGTATGCTCGCCGCCGCCGAAGCCTGGAAGGGACGCGATCACCAAGCCGAATGGAACCAGTGGCTCGCCTGGCTCGATCACATCGGCAAGAAAGTAACGGCAATTGACGGCGTCACCACGTCCGTCATTCAACCCGTCGGACTTTCAAACAAAACGCCAAGCCTTCGCATTATCTGGGACGGCAATAAACTTGGCATCACAGGTACCGAAGTCGCCAAACTCCTGCTCGATACCGAGCCCCGCATCGTGATTGCCGGCGGTTCCGGCACGCGTCCGAACAACATGGCCAGCACCGCCACCGTCACCCCGTGGATGATGATGCCGGGCGATGAAAAGATCGTAGCGGATCGCTTAGTCGCCGTGATGTCCAAACCGCCGAAGTTCGATAACCCAGTCGTTCCACAAGGTACGCCGTCAGGAATCGATGGACAGTGGGACGTCACCATCACCTTCGGGCGAGGCTCCGCGCAGCACAAGCTGTTGATTGAACAAAACGCCGGGTCAGTCGTTGGATCGCATCGTGGCGAATACGTGGAAGGCGACCTCACCGGCACAGTCACAGCCGATCAGGTCCGTCTCCGCAGTTCCCAAAAGATGGAGGGCACGCGACTCACCTGGGACTTCGCAGGCCGCGCGACCGCCGATACCATGCAAGGCTCCGTCAACATGGGCGAGTATGGCGAGGCGCAATGGACCGCGACCCGCCACCATTACCAAGTGCCCAACGGCGTGATCCGCCCCGTGAAGACGGTATAGCGTTTACTTACACGCGATGCAATCGATTTCGACCAGAGAGTTACCCGGAATGCCCGACGCCGCAATCGTGGTGCGAACGGGGGGCTCGGCGCCAAATCGGCCGGCAAACACTTCATTCATGGCCGCCCAATCTTTGATGTCCGCCAGGTAGACATTCACTTTGAGCACTTTCTCCATCGAAGATCCGGCGTCTTTCAATCGGGCCGCCAACTCGTCCAATACGTGCGCCGTGTGGGCCTTCACATCGCCCTCAAAGTGCGCTCCGATGCCCGACAAGAATACTAAATCTCCATACGTGGTAACCGGCGCAAACAGCGCCGGCTTCTCCGGCTTTTTGTTATTAGCCCAGACAACTTTCTTTACAGGTTTATCCGACACGGCGGCCTTGGCTGGTACCGAGGCGGCGGCAGCGGCAGCCCCTCCCATTACAAATTTCCGGCGATTTACGTTCGACATAGGTTTCTCCTCATCATGACTAAACTCAGTTCCGCGCTTCTCTTCAGCGCGTCTTTCTGCTTCGCGCAGGATTACGATATCTTACTCCGCAACGGCACCGTAGTGGATGCGAAGAACAAGATTAACGCGGTTCGTGACGTCGCCATCCGCGATGGCAAGATCGCGGCAGTGGCGGCGCGCATCGATCCCGCTCGCGCTCGCAAAGCGGTGGATGTTGCTGGAATGTATGTGACGCCGGGTCTGGTGGACATCCATGTCCACGTGTACGCGGGAACAGGTGAGAAAAATTCCTACGCCGGGGATATGAGCGTTTATCCCGATGGCTTCACGTTTCGCAACGGTGTGACCACGGTGGCCGACGCGGGCTGCTCCGGTTGGCGCAATTTTCCCGACTTCTACGATCGCGTGATCTCCCGCTCCAAGACCCGCGTGCTAGCACTCCTGAACATCGTCGGCAGCGGCATGCGCGGCAGCAAATTTGAGAATGATCTGGATGACATGGATGCCGACGCCACGGCCAAGATGGCGCTCGCGCACAAGGACGTAGTGGTGGGAGTGAAGTGCGCCCACTACGGTGGGCCGGAATGGATCCCCGTCGAGCGAGCCGTTGAAGCGGGCACGAAGGCCAATATCCCGGTCATGATCGATTTCGGCCTGAATTTCCCGGACAGTCGCCCATTGAATCAACTCCTAACCGAGAAGCTGCGCCCCGGCGATATCTACACGCATGCCTACTCCGGACTTCGCGGCGAGATCACGGACGATATGAAACCGGGTAACGGCATGGTGGCCGGCCGCAAGCGCGGAGTGATTTTCGACGTCGGGCACGGCGGCGGCAGCTTCCTGTTCCGGGTGGCCATCCCTCTTACGAAAGCAGGCTTCTGGCCCGATTCCATTTCCACCGATCTCCACATCACCAGCATGAACGGCGCCATGAAGGACATGCTTAATATCGGAAGCAAGTTTCTCGCGCTTGGGATGCCGCTACCTGACGTGATCGCGGCCTCCACCTGGAATCCAGCCAGAGAAATCAAGCATGAAGAACTCGGTAATTTGTCTGTAGGGTCGCTGGCCGATGTCGCTGTACTCAGCATCGACAAAGGGAGTTTTGGCTTTGCGGACCACTTCGGCGCTCGGGTGAAAGGCACGCGGAAATTGGTTTGCGAACTAACCATCCGCGATGGAAAAGTGGTCTACGATCTAAACGCGATAACCCGAGAAGACTACGACAAACTGCCGCCCAAATACGGCCCACAAGGCGATACCAAGTGGGACGGAACCATCAGCGGCGAAGCACGAAATCGATCGACCTCAAGCAAGTCTGGTGTCCACTAAGAGGTAAGATCCACTACAGCGTAACGGTTCAGAAGCGGAACGGTAAATTCCGTTCCCCCTTCCGTGACCGCAACATCCTGCAACGCAAGATCGGGCTGTCCGAAGGCCGTTAGTCTGACGCTCGGAAATTTGCCCAGCACCCGGACACGCGCACCTTGTATGTCGCGCGTTGAATAATTCACCAGATGGACGCGGGTGTGCCCGCCATTGCCTTCCAGATCTCCTAGCAGCACATCGCTGCCGTAAATCCGGATCAGCCTTCGATCATCGCCCAACTGTGTGCGCACACGCGCCGCAAACTGCGCGGGGTTCTTTGCCGACTCGCGGCTGTATTCCGGCGTCCCGAGTTTCACCACCACTTCCGCGCTCACCTTCTCACGCAAAGGCGCGGCAATCAGATTCCGACGGGCCAGCAATTTCAGTACTTCGCCCATCTCGTCCGATCCATCTTCCTGCACTCCAATCTGCGAACGCCGTTGCGTAGGAAACTCCGGCACGGATTCCAGAAAGCGCAGCGTCTTCTCCCAAGCCGGCTGGTCCGCTTCCGCTACGGTGAACCACACTTGCCCCCGCCAGGCGAACGCTTCGATCATGGCAAGTGGAAGCGCCGGCCCGCTGGCGTTGCTGACGAACTTCGCCTCGGGATAGCGGACGAACTGCCATCCGTTAGCGGTCACCCAAGGTGCGGCCGTCGCGCCGGCCGTTGCGATCTTGTAATCCACTCCCGGAATATCCAACGGCTTGGCGTCCGGAGCGTTGCCCGTAAGCAAATGAAGCGTGGTCATGCCACTTGTAAAACTTGCTCGCGGATCGACTTGATGTCGTAAGTTCCGAGCCCGCGCGTCCCGGCATATTGGATATGCCCAGGTTCCCGAATAAAGAGATTCTTGTTCGGATTTTTCGGCTCGTTCCCGACGTACTTCATGTCGCGATCCCATACGGACACCGCATCCCGCCGCTTGCGCTCGTCGTCCACGATATCGACCAGCAGCCGATCCATCGCAACCGGATCAGTCCCAAACTTCATCTGCTTCGGGAAGAACGTAAAGCGCTCGTCGCGGACAAACGGGCCGCCGTGCCATACGCCGCGCAAACCGTCCATCACGTGCAGCACTACCTTGGAACGCAGCGGCTCGGCGCTCGCAAGCGTGCCGATAAACGTCTTGGTATTTGTCTTCTCTTGATAATGCGAACGCGCCACATTGGAGAAGTTGCCGTAAGCGATGTTCTTCAAACAGCCCGTCACACCGGACGCGCCGTGGTCTTTCATGTTCGGAACGTTAATGATCTTATCAAAGCGTTCGCTCACCAGCCGGATCAGGTTGGATCGTGTATCCTCTTCACCGAAGAAGTCGGTTTCCACGTAAACCTTCGGGTCATATCCGATGATCGATTTGCGCTGCATTTCGATCGCTACAACGTTGACGCCTGCCGGAACAAAGCGGTCATAGTGAACGGAATCCAACTGGTCCGGAAATCGTTCGTAAACCCAGATGTTCTCTGGCTTGACGCCAATCACGTTCAGATTACGCACGATCTCGCCCACTATCTCCGGTCGTGAACAGACCTGAGGCGCACCGGAACAGTTGACCTTGATTCCGATGCGGTCCGAAGCGCTGAATAATCCAGCCCAAGCCTCACGCGGATCTTTGGTTTGGGCTAGCCCGCTCATACCGGCCCCCATCATTCGATTGACGGAATCCTGGTTTGCCTTGTTGGTCGATTCCTCGACGCAAGCGGGCGAATGG
>CAXSIG010000218.1:2324-3896 GCA_964237255.1 uncultured Bryobacteraceae bacterium | reverse complement strand
ACTCGACCGGGAAAGCGCCCGGGCATACCTGCTCCGGTCGAGTGAAAGGGAGTTACTACCTTGTACTGCTGCTGCGGTTCTTTTGCGAAAAGCGCGGCGGCTGGAAGAGCCGCCGGCAGTTTCAGAAGGGTACGGCGATCCATACCCTTTAGTTTAGAAGAAAAACTTGAATGCAAACTGAATGTTGCGCGGCTGATTGATTTGGCTGGTAATCAGACCGAATGTGCTGGAGTTCGTCGTACGGTCGGGGGCGTTAAAGCTAACGCCATTGAAGGCGTTGAAGAAGTCCGCGCGAATAGCGAAGTACTTCGATTCCGTAATGTTGAATCGTTTGCTGAGCGTTAAGTCCACGTTCGAGAACGAAGGAGCGCGTTCCGTGCCCACGCCCGTGTTTCCGAACTGATTCGTGTTCTGCACTCCATAAGCACAGACGCCATTGTTGACGTTGGACGCGCAAGGCGTCACGGAAGCATCGGTGCCGAACCAGTGTTCGAACGTCTGGTTCACAATTACCAGCGGCTTGTAGTGGTTCGCGCGCGCGGTACGGGCGCCCACATTCGAATTATTCGGCGAAGTGAGCGTAATCGGGAAACCGGAATGGACGCTGTAGATCGTTCCGAGTATCCATCCGCCAAATGCGGAATCCACAAAACGATTCGCGTTCGAGCCATACTGCCGTCCACGTCCGAAAGGCAGATCGTAAGAGCCTGAGAACGCAAAGTTGTGTGTCGCATCGAAGAACGCCGGGCCGTAGTCGCCGCGCCGATCATACGCGTTCTGCCAGTAGGCGCTTTGTCCGTCGACGCCGCCCGAACCGTAGTAGCCCAGGTTGTCGCTCATCGTCCGGCTATACGTATAAGAGGCTAGAAAATCCAGCCCATGGCTATACCGCTTCCGAACGCTCGCCTGCAATGCGTTATAGTTCATGGTCGCGCTGGAATCCGTATAGCTGATGCTCGTCACGTTCGGGAGTACGCCGTTCAGCGGACGATTCGCTTGAAGGTTTGTGGCAGACGGAATGATCGCCTGATTACCTTCGCGAGGATCCACCAAGTGCGTACCTTTCTGCCCCACATAAGCAACCGTCAGGGACGCCGAACCGGACAGTTCATATTGCGTGGTGAAGTTGTACTGCTGAATGAATGCCGGTCGCAGGTCGGGGTTCCATGCGCGGATCTGGCCAAACAATGTGTTACGTGCGATCAACCCGGTGAAACCTGTCGTGATCGTACCGGGCGCGCCAGTCGGGTAGGAGACGTCCGATTCAAAGAAGAACGGCGGATTTAACGGCAAGCGCAGGTTGGCGCCAGTGCCTTCCATGAAGCTCGTAATGCCGTAGCCGGCACGAACCACCAGCTTCTTCTTGCCGAACAACTCGGGCGACCACGCAATACCCAGCTTTGGCTCGAACTGCTTGTAATACGGGTTGAACAGTGCGCGGCTGGCTCCATTCTTTCCCGCTTGGCTAATCGCGCCGGTGTAGATGTTGACGTTTACCTGACGGTCTGCCACCTCATAGACAGGCTGAGTATATTCCCAACGCAGTCCAAGGTTGACGGTCAGGTTCGGCGT
>CAXSIG010000218.1:1788-2239 GCA_964237255.1 uncultured Bryobacteraceae bacterium | reverse complement strand
AGTAAACAAACCGAGTTGGCCGTTGTTTCCGGAGTAATAACGATTCTGCTGATAACGCGCCGCCTGTCCGCCAAACTTCAGCAGATGCCGCCCGAACTGCTTGGTGAAATTGTCCGAGTACTGATATTCGTTCGTGATGCTGTCGTTGCCAAGCCCAATCGAACCAATCGACGAAATCCCCTCCGTCCCGCCGAACACGATGTTGCTGATTCCGGGAACGGGCTGGCCGCCCGGGATGCCAAGCTTCTGATTTCCCGTCAAGCCTAGCTGCCCGAACACATCGACTACTTGATCGGTGAGGCGAATCCGATTGAAACCGACACGCGCCTCGTTCACGATCGTCGGAGAAATGACACGGGTCCAGGTGATAACGCCGCCCGTTGTCGGGTAGGCGCTCGCTGAAGGAATCGTGGTGGGCAGCGCAACGCGAAACGGTGTGTTGTAAGCGCGG
>CAXSIG010000218.1:0-1778 GCA_964237255.1 uncultured Bryobacteraceae bacterium | reverse complement strand
CGTGAAATGGTAGTCGATCTTCGCATCTGCCTGATCGTTATTCACGCCGCTGGCGGATGTTGCCAAATAGTTCGAAGTGATGCCAAGCGTTCCCGAACCGGTGTTGTTCGGAGAGGGATACAGCGACGCATTCGCGAACAGCGCCTTAGCGACTGGGTTCACGATTCGATTTACCGGGATGATGTTACCCGGAAACTGAACGCCCGTAGTAGGGTCGATCACCGCGCGAGGAAGAGCGGAAAGATTTCCGGTGCGATACGCCAGTGGAGCGACGGTGGTGCTGGTGGGACCCTCGGTCCGGTCCTTCGCCCCCTGATAGTCGATAAAAAAGAAGAGCTTGTTGCGCTTAATGGGTCCGCCAAACGTGCCGCCATAGATGTTTCGTTTGAATGCCGAGCGGGCAATCTTGCTGCGGTTATTGAAGAAGCCGTTCGCGTTCAGCTTGTCGTTCTGGATGAACTCGAAAAGATTGCCGTGATACAAATTCGTACCGCTCTTGGTGGCCATGTTAACGATCGCGCCATTGGCATTGCCGAACTCCGCGCCCGTGTTACCGGTCTGAACCTTGACTTCTTCCAGAGCGTCGGGATTGGGATTGTACCCGATCAGGTTATCGATGGAGTCATTAAATTCCTGGCCGTCCAGAAGGAAGTTGTTACTCTGCTCGCGGTTACCGTTAACATAAGGCCGCCCGCCGCCGGTATTTCGACCGATGCCCTGGAAGTTCGCCGTGTTCGGGTTGATCGCGCCGGGAACCAGCAGCGTTACCGTAGCGAAGTTGCGGCCCTTCAGCGGAATTTCGGTGACTGTCTTGCCAGTGATCGTCTCGCCGGTAGTCGCGGACTCCGTTTGCAGAATCACAGCCGTGGAAGAGACTTCGACCGAATCGGTCGTCTGCCCTACCTCAAGTTTCACATCCACGCGGGCGATCTGATCCACCTCAAGCGTGATAGGCCCAACTACCGTTCTCTTGAACCCTACCGCTTCGGCTGTGACAGTGTACTGGCCTACAGGCAGGAACAGCAGGTTATAAACACCCGTGCCGTTTACGTCCGCGGTGTTGGTGATATTTGTCGCGATATTCTTGGCGGTGATCTTCGCACTGCTAACTGCCGCGCCGGAGGGATCCGTCACGTTGCCGTTGATGCTGCCGGTTATGGTCTGGCCGAAAGCCGCGCAGCTGGCGAGAAGAAAAAGTAACGCTGTTTTCATAAAGCCCCTTTTCGTGAAAGATAGCACAACTTGTTCATGTAAACGAATATGAGAAAAATTTCGCGCCGTGCCGACTTCCATGCCGGGAAATGCTGCCTGTTCAGGTACTACTATCCGCTTTGGAAGAGCCGGAGTTGGGCCTCATTGTTTTGGATCCGGAGCTTCAGTTGCGCCATGCTACGGAGCATTTCTGGCGTCTGCTGAAGGTTGCTCCGGAATCTCTGGGGAACGTCGGCGATACTCTATCCCGATCCGTTTTAAAACCGACGGCTGTCAGTCAATCCATAGACCTTTTTCGCACCATCAATAACGGTGCTCAACAAAGCCAGACCGCTACCTTGGCAACAGCGAACCCGGAACAGGCGCTTCAGCTATGCGTACGCCGTATAGACGACCGGCATTTGGCCGCTTCGTTCCGTGGCATTAGCCTGCGTGAGACCAGAGGCGCGGATCATCGTGACCCGCTCACGGGTGTCCCGAACAGACTCTGCTTCGAAGAGGTGGCGGACGAAGCGCTGAAAAACGGTGCATCCGCCCAAGTGGCGGTCATGCTTGTCGATCTGGAT
>CAXSIG010000217.1:979-8247 GCA_964237255.1 uncultured Bryobacteraceae bacterium | reverse complement strand
CAGCAAACCGACTATCGACAGATTCTGGCTCGTGAATGGCAGGATCCTGCAAACCGGAAATCGATGCTGGACATGGTGCGTGGATTGGAAAAGCTGTCGTCCGTATCTGACGAGAAGAAACGGCAGTTGCACGGGCAGGTCCAGGCGACCATATTGGATTCCCTTCGCAAGAACACGCAAAACGAGGATTCGCGATGGTTATTGGCAGTCTACGAATCAGCACATGGTGGTGCAAGGCCTGAGGGCACGGTTCCTGTAGTGGCAGGGAGGTTGATCGGCAAGTGGCGGGAGAGTAAATCCTCCTCGGTTCAATACGGGAACCGTACGACCGGCGCCTTGGCCCCCACCAACGGCAGCAGTTTCTCCTACCGCTTTAATGCTGATGGAACCTACGAATATAACGGGCTGATGCAGGTAACGACGTACGGTTGTTCGACACAAGTCTACAACCAGGATTCGGGTTCGTTTCAAGTAAACGGAGACGTCTTGACGATCCAACCAGCCGGTGGTTCGGTGAAGGTGAACCAGAACTGCGGATCGACAGGCAACACTGACAAGCCGGCTAATCTCACGCCAAGACAGTATCGATTCCACTTTGAGCAGCAAGGAGACATCCTGATACTGGTGATCGGTAATGTGACCGGAGCTTCACACCCGGACTATTTCCGTGCGGAAAAATAGCTGCGGCATCGAGCGGACTGGTCACGGTTTCGAAGAGGAGCGTTCTGTTAACCTAGCTTACTGCTCCAGGTCCGCTCATCCTCATGATCTCGATTCCTTTCACTAAGGCGCACGTCGCGAATAACGATTTTCTTCTTACCTGGCGCGAGGAAGTCCCCTCCACTAACTACCCTGAAATCGCCCGAGCCATCTGCGATCGGTATACCGGAGTAGGCGCGGATGGCTGGATGCTGGTTGACCGCGCGCCTTCCATCGAACTTTACAATTCGGACGGCAGCAAGCCTGAACTTTCCGGCAACGGTACCCGATGCGCGGCCGCATTTTTACTTGAGAGGCTCGGTCTTGACGAAACACTTACGATTCAGACCGGCGCCGGGCCCAAGCACCTCAAATTACTGCGCCGTCAAGAACAGGAGTATTGGTTTCAAATGGATATGGGAACGCCCACCTTTGGCGTAGACAGCGAATTTATCGAAGTCAACGTAGGAAATCCGCAATGCGTGGTGCCGGTTGAGAATTTCGACTTCGACTGGCGCACCAAAGGATCGCAATTGGAACACGATCCCCGATTCCCGAATCGCACAAACGTATCCTTTATCCGGCGCATCGGACCGAATTCTATTGAAGCCCGATTCTGGGAGCGCGGCGCCGGGGAAACGAACAGTTCGGGGACCGGATCCACGGGTGCATTTGCCGTAGCCGTGCGCAGGGGAATGATTCAAAGTCCAGGTCGTGTCCTCACGCCCGCTGGACCTTTAGAACTGGACTGGCAGGACACGATCCTCCTCACCGGACCGGCCCAGATTGTGGCGGATGGAACATTTCGCTATGAGAACATCTAATTTGATGACAAGCGAATCGCTGGCCCGGAAAATTGAATCGCGCGAGGCGCGTGTGGGCGTTGTGGGGCTTGGTTATGTGGGCTTGCCGCTTGCAGTGGAATACGCGAAAGCCGGGTTTACCGTAACCGGTATCGATCTGAGTGTAACTAAAACCGACCGTGTCAACGCCGGTGAGTCTTATATTGCCGATATCCCAACTGCCGAGTTGAAACCGCTCGTCACGTCCGGAAAGTTGCGCGCGACGACGGACTTTTCCGTGATCGCCGATTTGGACACCGTTAACATCTGTGTTCCTACCCCGCTGCGTAAGACCAAAGATCCCGACATGAGCTACATTGTCGCGGCAACGCAGGAAATTGCGCGTTATTTTCACCCTGGACTGCTGGTCATCCTGGAATCGACGACGTATCCGGGAACCACGGACGAACTGGTTCTTCCCATGCTGGAGAAGAGCGGATTAAAGGTGGGCGAAGACTTTTTTCTTTGCTTTTCACCGGAACGTGTCGACCCCGGCAACGCGAAATTCCAAACAAAGAATATTCCGAAAGTCGTGGGCGGCACTACAAAGGCCTGCACGGAGATTGGGCGGAAGTTTTACGCTCAGGCGCTGGAAAATGTCGTTCCCGTAAGCTCCACGCAAGTTGCCGAGATGGTGAAATTGCTTGAAAACACTTTCCGGATGATCAATATCGGACTGGTAAATGAAATCGCCATTATGTGCGACGGCATGGACATTAATGTCTGGGAAGTGATCGAAGCGGCGGCTACCAAGCCGTTCGGCTTCATGCCGTTTTACCCAGGCCCCGGACTTGGTGGACACTGCATCCCGATCGACCCCTTCTATTTGTCGTGGAAATCGAAGCAAGCCGGCATCGAAGCGCGTTTTATTGAACTGGCCGGCAACATTAACGGCCAGATGCCGCACTTTGTGGTCGCAAAAATCCAGAACGCTTTAAACGAACACTCAAAGCCCGTGAAGGGATCCCATATCCACATATATGGCGTTTCTTACAAGCGAGACATCGATGATGTTCGCGAATCACCGGCCATCGACATCATGCTGCTCCTTGCCCGTCGCGGCGCGAAGATCAGCTACACAGACCCCCACGTACCCTCCATGAAGCTGGAAGATCTGGAGTTGAACAGCCAGGAAGATTTTAGTGCTGCCGATTGTGTGGTTGTAGTAACCGACCACTCCGATTTCGACTATAAAGGACTGGTTGAGAAGGCTCCGCTCATCGTCGATACTCGAAACGCTTTGAAACATGTGGTTTCAGACAAGATTGTTCGACTGTGATTTGACTTCCGCAGGAAAGGGAGAGAAGATTCAGCTATCGAGGCTATGATGCGCTACCTCAAGTTCGGCTCGCTTCTTCTTTCTACGGGCTTTGCTCTTTCTGCCCAGACCGTAATTTCCGCTCACTCCGGCACGCTGCATCTGGTGCAGGGCGACGTGAGTTTGGATGGCAAACCAGTGGTTCAGCAATTCGGAACTTTCCCGGATTGGAAAGATAAGTCTGAACTTAAGACGCAGGCGGGACGCGTCGAAGTGCTTGAGCGCGACTCGCGTTGAGGTTTTATCGGGGGAAGTAGTTGTCGAAAGCGATGACCCGATGAAGGAAAATGCGGTCACCCTGGTTTACAACGATTATGAAGTGCGCGTGCGCAAAAGTTCGGTGTTTTCGCTGCAATCTCAGCCTGCGCAGTTGAAGGTGTATCACGGAGAAGCGGCCGTTGCGTATCAGACCGATCTCGTGACCGTGAAAGCCGGCCATTTGCTTCCATTTGGTGCCGCTCTTGCGATGGAGAAGTTCGATTCGAAGTTGGGCGATGAACTGACGAGATGGAGCCAGCGCCGTGGCGAAGCGGTTGCCGCTGCGAACATATCCTCTGCCAAGTCTCTCAAAGATTCCGGCGCATCCTGGAACTCCAGTGGTTGGTTTTACAACCCGTACTACTCCATGTACACGTATCTCCCGTTAAGCGGCACGGTTTGGAGCCCTTACGGCTACGGCTTCTTCAGTCCTTATACGGTGTACAACTACTTGCCGTATCGCAATGGTTACGGTGGTGGCGGTAGCACCTACGCAGCAACCCGGCATACCGGTGATTCTAGCGGCAACTTCGGCCGCGCCGCCGGTTTCGATGCAAGTAGCTCAGGCGGTGGATTTGGACGGAGCAGCAATAGCGGAATGTCCGGCGGGGTTGTCGCATCATCTTCGGCTCCCAGTGCTTCGGCTGGTTCCTTTTCAAGCGGTGCTGCTCACTCCAGCGCGGGTAGTGGCGGCGGTCGCGGCACCAAGTAGTTTTGGGCTCCCCGTTAAAATACGGGGATGCGCATTTCTCAAGCTATTGTCGTAATCCTAGGTAGCGGTCTTTCTATTCTTGCCGATCAGGTCACTTTGAAAAACGGTGACCGCATCACCGGCGAAATTATCAAGAAGGATGAGAAGGCCGTTACTCTTAAGAGCGCGTTCATCGGGACAATAGCGATTCCTTGGGACCAAGTTCAAACCGTTAAATCAGACGCACCGCTTACGGTAGTTCTCGAAAGCGGCGAGACATTTCAATCGACCCTAACGCCCACTGAAGGCAAAGTTGCACTGCGCGAGCAACAGAGAACGGTAGATCCTGGCCAGGTAACCGCAATCCGCAATGCTGTCGAGGAAGCCGCTTATGAGCGGATGGAACATCCCCGCCTTTACGATCTTTGGGCGGGAACCGGCTCATTCGGTCTTGCCGGAACCAACGGCAATGCACAGACTAGAACGTTAACCGCTGCGCTTGCCGGAGCACGAGTCACACGGCACGATAAAACGACAATTCACTTTGATGCGATCAAGGCGAATAGTCTGGCGAACGGCGTCAAAGCCGACACGGCACAGGCGATCCGGGGTGGGTTGGCGTATGACCGCAATATTACGAAAAAGTTTTTCTTTAACACCTTCAACGATTACGAATACGACAAGTTTCAAAACCTGGATCTCCGCGCGACGTTCGGCGGTGGCTTCGGCGAGCATGCCTGGATCGGAAAGCGCGGCTTCTTGGACGTTCTTGCGGGGGGCGATTACAACCGAAGCCGCTTCGGCGCAAGCTCGGTCGCTAAGAGCTACACGCAAAGCTCCGCGGAAATCTTCTATGGTGACGACTTCACATTCAAACTTCGCCCCGCCACCGCCTTCACGCAGAGTTTTCGAATGTTCAACAACCTGACGCAAACGGGAAATTACCGGACAAACGCCGATCTCGGCTTAAACACGCGCATTATGAAGTGGCTTACCTGGACGATCGCGGCCAGCGACCGTTACCTTAGCAACCCAGCTCCGGGCCGCAAAACCAACGACATCATCTACACCACCGGCTTGGGCATCACGTTCGCGGTTAAGTAGAGAAAATTCTCGACTTTCGCCTTCACGGTACGACGGTCGATCCCCAACCGCGTTGCCGTTTCTTCGTAGGATCCAGTCTCCCTGTAGACCTGTGCAGCGTAGTGCGAGACCAGTTCGTCGACGGTCAGGTCCCCCTTTCCGAGACGGGCTGTCCACCCTTCGGGCTCTGTCGCGGATTGACTCAGCGGCTGATAGGAGCCTCGGATTATCACGTTCCGAACGCACTGCTCCAATTCGCGATAATTGCCCGGCCAATGGTAATCGACCGGCAGCCGTCCGCGCATCCAATCTTCGACTTCAGGCAGGCAGCGTTCGGCTTCATCACCCACCACGCGCCGCACCATGAATAAGATCAAATCATGTAGAACGCTGGGTGAATTTTCAATCTGTTCCCGTAACGACGGAGTCCGAATCAGATCGGCGCACAGCCGGTAATACAAGTCTTCGCGAAAACGTCCGGCTTGAATGGCAACGTGGAGATCGCGATTGGTAGCGGCAATTAGTTTCCCGGAGAATTCCCGCACCGCCGTATCGCCCACCGCGGAAAACCGGCGCGTTTCGATCACCCGCAGCAACTTGACCTGGATCGATAGTTCCAATTCCCCCAGCTCATCAAGAAACACAGAGCCGGTGGGCGGGCATGATTCCAGCCAACCTTTACGATCCCCAATCGCTCCCGTGAACGATCCGCGCCGATGCCCAAACAGTTCCGACTCGATCAACGCAGGTGACAATGCCGCAAGGTTGACGGCGACAAACGTCTCCGCCGCCGATTCCGAAAAGCGGCAGTGCTGCGCGTCGAACAGCACATACCGGGAGCCTGCAATAGCGCGTGCAACCAGTTCCTTACCCGTCCCCGACGGTCCGGTAATCAGGGTAGGAAAGTCACGCATTCGGGAATACAAGGTGCGCCGGTACCGCCGCAAGTCATGGGTGAAGACGGATTGCCAGATAGACGCTCGCAGCCGCGCGGCCGGCATGGAATTGCCGATAATGTTGCCGAAAATATGGTGAAACGCGCGCTGTACCTGCCGGAAACAGGCAAAGAAATGGGGCGCCTCATGCGCCGTCTCAAACGTTGCACCCGGCTTCTGCAGGTACCGTCCCCAGTCTTCCGCAAACGCGCGGTAGAAAGTCCAGGTGCCCTTCGCCGCGACAAATTGCGGATAATAACGCAGATAAAGAAGGTGGTGGACACCGTCCTCATAGATTGCCTGATCCGCAGCCAATGCGTTTCCACCACGCGCGTATCGCTCAATCAGCGGCTCAAGCTTGGCATGCAGACGCGCCACATTTTTGCTGGACGATGCCGGCTCATGAACCGAAGCGCTCCATACGTTTTCTCCCACCACGTAATCCTTTCCAAGAGCTGCACGTTCGTACTCCATACGCTCCGGAAGGAATGGGTTGCAATACGCCAGTTTAGAAACGGTAGTCAGGAAGCGCCGTTCTTTTTCGGAATAGATTGGCATGCAAAAATTGTACAGAGGTATTCACGGTATGTACACACGTAGAATCTTCAATTCAGTTAAGTCTTTTCGAATGAAAGGTTCTACACTGGTTCACTTCGTGCATTCTTCCATGACATGAAACCCGACAGCGGATACGGCGACCTATTACGAGACAAGAAATTCGAGGCGTTCCTCTGGACGCAGTTGTTGGGAGCTTTCAACGACAACGTGTTCAAGATGATTGTCTCCATCTTTGCGGTAAGCACCGTCGCAACGAATAACTCCGGTAGCCGCAACTTGGCCCTCGCGGGCGCGGTCTTCGTCCTTCCCTTTCTTCTCTTCGCCGGATACGCGGGTCATCTTGCCGACCGCTTCTCCAAAACGCGCGTCCTCCAGGTCACGAAAGCTTTTGAAATCCTGACCATGCTCCTCGCGATTCCCGCGCTCCTGGCCGCGCGCATCGATTGGCTGTTAATCATCCTGTTTCTCCTCGCCGCTCAAGCCAACTTTTTCAGCCCGGCGAAATACGGCATCCTGCCGGAGATGCTGGACGAAACGCGGATCACGCGCGCCAATGGCCTGCTGGAACTAACGACATTTCTCGCCATCGTAATTGGCAGCAGCTTCGGGACACTCCTTTACGAACACTGGAAGAGTATGCCGTCGAGAATCGGTCTCGTCCTATTCGGGATTGCGGTTGTTGGTTCGCTGGCAAGTCTGGGAATCGAAAAAGTTCGCGCAGTCGGCACGCCGGACCCATTCCGCTGGAACCCGCTGCATGAAATCGTCCAAGGCGCGAGGGCGCTCCGGCGTCAGAAGCCGCTCGCGCTTTCCGTGTTCGGAGGCATCGTGATCCTGATCGTGATGCTGGTGCCGGCCGCCGACCGGCCGTACATCGGCGGCTC
>CAXSIG010000217.1:0-969 GCA_964237255.1 uncultured Bryobacteraceae bacterium | reverse complement strand
TGGTTCGTAGGCGCTCTCTTCCAGTTGGCCCTGCTGCTTGAGGGTACAGAAGTTCTCCACGTTTCCGAACGGTGGGTCGGCTTACTGGTGACGGCGCTCGCGATTGGAATCGGCTTCGGTAGTGTGGTCGCAGGCTCACTGTCCGGCGAATGGATTGAATTAGGTTTGGTGCCCTTGGGCGCCGCGATTATGGGATTATCTGCCTTGGCCGCCGGCCTCTCCCACACGTATTGGTTGGTCGCGATCTGTCTGATAGCCGTAGGCTTTTCAGGGGGCCTCTTCGTAGTACCTCTCAATGCGTTTCTGCAGCAGAACGCAAAAGCTGAAGAGCGTGGCCGCATTCTGGCGACGAATAACTTCGCGAACATGGTCGGAGTCATTCTCGCGTCCGGGATTTTATGGCTCACGCATGACCGTCTTGCGTGGACACCCGCCGTTATCCTCTTAGTCCTTGGCGCATGCATGCTCGCGGGCTCCCTTTTTCTGGCTTATCGAATGCGCGAAGCGGTCCTGCGTTTCCTCTTGTGGTGTCTCGCAAATTTCCTGTTCCGCATTCGCATGGAAGGTCAAAGCAACATTCCGATTGACGGTCCCGCGTTGATGGTGTCGAACCACATCTCGTATGCGGATTCCGTATTAGTCGGTTGCACAACACGTAGCCGCACCATTCACTTTCTGATGTGGAAACCGATCTTCGATCTGCCCGTCGCCAATTTTTTCTTTCGCGCCTTACAGGCCATTCCCATTGACGGAAGATCGCCCAAAAGCACGATCCGGGCACTGCAAGCCGCCCGCGCGGAACTGGTACAAGGGGAGCTTGTAGCAATTTTTCCGGAAGGTTCCATCTCACCCTCAGGCGAGACCAACGACTTCGAACGCGGCTACGACAAAGTCCTGCAAGGAACCAATGCCCCGGTGATCCCGATCCACATCGACGGCCTGTACGGACATCCGCTTAGTTATAAAGGC
>CAXSIG010000216.1:7600-8259 GCA_964237255.1 uncultured Bryobacteraceae bacterium | reverse complement strand
TCTCCTGGCGCATGCGGACGATGCGAGTTGTGGGTCCAAAGCTTGACCAAGTGGTCGATGCCGCCGACCCGGGGGGCAGCGGCGACATCTATGCCGGCCTGACACCGTTAGAGCGCGAAGCGTTGCGTAAGGCCACCCGCATGGGTTTCCTGCCGCAGTCCTGGTTCGGCTGGCGGACGATGGGCATCCATGGTTTCGCCGCGCTCTACCCCGGGGTCGCCGCCGCCGACCCGACCTATTTCGCGGACTTCTGGACCAAACCCGGCTACATAGGTCATGACCATCCTGATCAGTTTGCGGGCGCACGGATACAATACGCGAGCAAAGTCACCGGTACCTTAACTGCGGCCGATGCAGCGCGCGCCCGGATCAATACTGATGCCTCCAGCGAACAAGAGCGCGGGGGAGTTGACACCGCGTTCCGTGTACCCGACGGCGCCAAGGGTCAACTGGTCGCGGCGTTTCGGCTGGCTGGCATGCCGCCGCGAGTTACGTTTCTCGGTGGCGACCGGCAGTGCAGAGCGGTGCGGCGAAGGGCAAACGCCTGCCGCTCGCGCGTATCGTGGGCGATGTCGTCGTGCTTGGCGTCGCCGATTCGAGCGTCGCCTCGCAGCTTCGGCCGACGATGAGGTTGTGGTTGACAACTCCAACTTCCTCGC
>CAXSIG010000216.1:1637-7590 GCA_964237255.1 uncultured Bryobacteraceae bacterium | reverse complement strand
GCGAGTTACAAGGTTCGGGACCAATTCCGCAACCCCGATGGAACTCCAATGTACCCGCAGCGGCCATTCCTGCTGGGACCGAGTTTCGTCAAGGCCGCGGCTGGGTCGATTGAGACCGGCCGGTGGACCGGCAAGATGATCGTGGTGGAGTCACTGTGGGACCGCGAGGCGTTGCCTTGTCAGGCGGACTGGTATCGCGAACAAGTACGCAAATACCTTGGCGACAACACTGACAAGAATTTTCGGTTGTGGTACACCGATCACGCGCTTCACGGCGATGGTCAAATCCAACAGCTCGACGAACGCACGCGCATCAATAATTATGTGCCGATCCTCAATCAAGCGCTTCGCGACCTCGCGGCCCGGGTAGAAAAGGGACAGGCCCCACCCGCCTCGACCGGCTACCGCATTGTTGATGGTCAGGTGAAGGTCTCGCCTACCGCCGCCGAGCGGAAGGGCGTCCAGCCTGTGATCCTGCTCAAGGCGAACGGTGGCGAGCGCGCCGAGGCCAGGACCGGCGAGCCGGTTACCTTCCATGGCACAATCGAGGCGCCACCGGGCGCCGGCAGCATCGTCGCGGCCGAGTGGGATTTTGACGGAAAGGGCGCTTTCCCCGTGAGTTCCCCAGTGGCCCAGGAGCCAAGCGGGTCACGGTAATGATGACTCACACTTTCGACAAGCACGGCAATCATTTCGTGACGCTGCGCGGCACTTGACGGCGGGAAGAGCACACGCCGACACTGTACACACAAATCCGCAATCTCGCCCGGGCCCGGGTCGTGGTTAAATAATAGTGATCCGTCTGCACGGGCCGGAGTCCGGGAGCAAATGGACCGCGGCGTAGAGCCTGAGTAACGGCGCAGCGTAGATCTATCCTTCCGGACTAGGCGCGGGTGAGGCGAGATTGACCACCGCGCGGCTTCAATCAACGTATAGCCGACTACACGTCCAAGTGGATCGCAACCTTCCGGCCGGGCGGGCGAACCGGCCGTTTTCCGGTAACCGGACTTTCCGAGCCCCTTCGACCTACATTACCTGTCAGGGACGATCCATATGGACCGAGCACAGTGGGCACCAGTCGGATCCTGGTCCTTTGTGAGTTTTCGGCAAGCCTGCGTAAGCAGTCAAGTTTGAGCGGCGATAGATTGTTACGGCAGTAGAAGTTGCTGGGCGCGTGAGAATCGAAGTAACTCTTCGGCACCCCTAACTGGGTTCTGGTGCCAGGGTTCTTCTTCGATGTTGCCGTCGAGGTCGTCGCTGTCCAGATCTGGATCTGGAGGCGCAAAGAATCTGGCACGCTCCAGGTGATGGAAGTAGTCGCTGATTTCCGTTGCTGTAAATAGGCGCCGGATTTCATCAGCGAACGCCGGCACTTCCGCGGCGAACTGCGGATCCTGCTCGGAGACCATCAGAAAGGTAAAAAGTTTTTCGCCGATCAGATAACTCAGGGCTTTTTCCAGCCCGAAGGTCTGACGGATATCTTCCGCCGCGGCGCACTGGTCAATCCAGATCTTATGGAATGCAATGGATGGGCTGCTCATGTCCGATTCTTTTCTCCGAGGATACGCCGCACCGATGTCCGGCCAACTTGGAGCCGACGGGCAATCTCGGCTTTCGCAATGCCAGCGCCGTGCAATTTCCGGATCGCAACAGCCTGAAGGCCCGCGGTCAACGGACGGCCGAGTCGTTTGCCATTCTGCCGGGCGTGGGCTAAACCAGCACGTACCCGGTCACGTAGAATCTCCCTTTCGAACTCGGCGAAGATGGCCAGCAGGCCAGCCATCGCTCGACCGACAGGCATGGTCAGATCCAGTGCTTCCGTTAGTGAGACGAAACCTACTCGGAGATGTTCAAGCTCCTGAAGAGTTGTCAGCAGATCTGTCACTGACCGGCCCCAGCGGTCCAAACGCCACACCAGTACGACGTCGATGTCGCGACGCCGTGCGGTTCCATGAGTTTCCCGCGGGCTTCGCGCTGCGCCGCTCCAGAGCCGATTTCACGGACCTGCATAGCGATTTTCCAGTTACGCCGAGCCGCATAATCCCGCATAGCGTGGCTCTGCATGGGCAGAGTCTGTTGATCGTTGGTGGAAACGCGGGCATACAGTCCGGCCCGCAACATTTTCGCAGCCTCGCGTCGCTGGCCGAAAACCCCATCCGATTTCGGGATTTTCGATATCCGTTTGGCCGTCATTTTGAGAGGTCTGGACAGGATGGCCGAAGAGGATCCTTTTCGGCCTAGGTAAGATTTAGCATACGCCAGGCGACTTCAGCGTGTCCTGGGGTGAGTAGGCCGGGGGAATTTCACCCCCAGCCTCTCGCAGAACCGAGCGTGAGGCTCTCGCGTCACTCGGCTCCCATCAGGCAAACGTGCCGGCCACACAGATCCGCCAGTGAAAGAAGAGATCCACGCGTCCGTTGGCCAATTTTTGTAAAAACTGACTCGCTTGGACTTTGCGGTGTTTAAAGCGCTTGAACTTGCGCATCATCCATGCCCGGAACCGCAAATTAAGGTACCGGAACAACGGGTACAGTCCCGAGCGGGCATACCGACCGTAGTATTCAATCCATCCCCGAAGAAGCGGATTGAGTTTCCGAGCAATGTCCTGCAAGGTCAACTGCGTTTGATGCCAGAGTTTCAGGTCCCGAATCGCGTCCCGCATGGCCTTCATCGCCGAGGGACTAACTGCCGGATTAAAGCTTCCGAACAGTGTCTTGTCTCGGAAATTCTGGACCAGACGGGGTCGGAAGCAAAACCCGAGAAAATCAAATTTGATATTCGGATACTTGCCTTTCCGCTTTCCGTCTCTGCAGTAAACGATTTTTGGTTTTCGTCGGATGCATCTCCAGACGGCACTCCGCCAAACGAGCTTGCAGCTCAGACTTAAGCGCCTGCGCCTCTTGCTCAGTACGGCAGTGAACCAGTCCATCGTCTGCATACCGACACCACGGGAGTCCAGGGTGCGTCCGTACCATCCAGGCATCAAACGTGTAGTGCATAAAGAGGTTTGCCAAGATTGGGCTAACCACCCGCCCTGAGGCGTGCCGCGGCTTCGCTTCACAGTAGTCCCATCTTCCTGCACCATGGATGCCTTGAGCCATCTTTCGATGTACAACAGCCCCACTCACACGTCACATGTTTCCGAACGGCCCGTAGCAGAAGGTCATGGTCGATGTTGTCGAACAGGCCTTTGATATCGAACTCTAAAACCCAGTCATACTTCCAGCACCGCTCTCGCGTGATTCCCACAGCATCCAAAGCCGACTTGTTCGGCCTGTATCCGTACGAATCTGCCAGAAAGATCGAGTCTAAAATCGGCTCAATTACCTGCTTGGCGACCACCTGCGCCACGCGATCGGCCACGGTAGGCACACCCAAAATCCTTTCTTCTCCACTCTTTTTGGGAATGGAGACAGCGTGTACCGGCGGTGGAAAGTAACTTCCCGAGCTCCTTCACGGGCACTCCATACCGAAGTCCTGTAGCAGCAATAATACGATCTGGCATGTCTGGAACATCGTCGCGGCTGACGAGTGCCATCTGTTCAGCTACCGAAGCGTCGACCGGTAATTCGTGCAACGGGTATCCCGGATCGAGAAGACTGTGGATTAAGTCTTGAACGGCTGTAGTGGGAATGCGGCCCTTCTCGGCGAGGTAAATCATCTCAGCCAATGAGATCGATGACACGCCGATTTGGTTTCCGGTGCGAAAGGCTCTTTCAATTGCTTGGCGTGCGTTAGCCGAAAGCTTGGGATTGTCGAATAGGTACCAGACTGCGGCGTGGGTATCCGCAACTGCCTCAATCATGCAATGTCATCACGGCCGAAGGTCGAAAACATGTCCGCGCGGTTTTGATCGATCTCGTGTTCAGTGGGTCCGGGGCCGTATTGCGCCCAAATCCCCAATAGAGATGTCAGCGGCCCATTCGGAAGAGAAGTGTTTTGCGGATTCGAGGCCAGAATCGGTTCAATAGCGCGGCGAACAACTCGCTCCGGCGTCGTGCCTAGTTCCCGCGCTCTCTCAAGAAGTTTGGCTTCTTCCGCTGGCGTCAATAGGAGAGTGAGATTCATGGTTAGAGTTCTGCTTGAACCTATGGTACCAACCTGCATCGATAATATGACCATGGTTAATAGGACATCCGTCACATCAACGCTTGCTTCGGATCTCGTGGAATGGCGACACTCTTTAATGATGCCCAAAGTCGGATTTGGGCAATTTTGGGCAATGCGCTACGGCACCCACGGCATTCCTGGCGCTCCTGGCAACGAAGAATGTGTAACTTGCACATTCGTTTAGCCGCCCGTGGGTTCGAATCCCACCCTCACCGCCAAGGTGTATCCCCTTCTCTCTTCAACTGATTGCAAACAAAAAATTTAACCAAATCCTTTTGTTGGCCACCTGCAAATCAGCTCTCGGCAATTTCACTGGAGTTCTTCTGAGTTCATTCAGTTTCGCGGGCGTCTAGTGACAAAAGTAGTGACAGTTGAGGGATTGGAATGTTCAGTTCCTCGACTGTCACTATCAAAGTTCGCAAATCATTTGCATTGAACGGCTTACTAGTTTTTTATCCGCACCCAACAATATTGCGCTGTCTACCGAACATGCTCCGCAGAACCTCAGGTCGTCTGAAACTATTGAGATGACCTAAACTGTCCGGGTCTCCTCGTTGCAGCCCGTACAATTGCCTGTTCAAATACTTCGCTTAGGGCTCCGGGAAAATTCTTAGCCGTTATCGATCCCCAAGCTCCGCGCCGCGGCAATTTCGAAAACTCCAATTCATCTAGTGCAGCATGGAGAATGCCAATGACCCCTTGGAAAATCTCGCTCGGTCTGGAATCTGGCTCCGGGCTATACTTCTGAACGTTCTGGACGATTTCTTCGAGCATCCACTTTGAGCTTGGCGTCAGGTTCAATTGGTATCGAATGACAGTCTGTAAGGGACGGGGTTGTACAGCGATTGGGAGTCTGTCCTGATGAAAATCAGATTTGTTCCTAGGCTGCTCATTAACGCGCGGAGTTGACCTGCCCCCTTATTTCGCACACAACTGACTACAAGAATACTCGGTCACTTACAAAGTCGCTTTGCCCTCTTGTCCAGCATTCAGACCGCGACGGAGAACCGGAGTCAAGGCCGAGCGAAGCACTCTAGGCGATCAAAGAGCACGTTGTTCTCCGTGTCGATGCTGAACTCCATCGCCGTCTCTGTTGCGACGCGGCAGTAGCCTTCGTACTGCCAAGCCACCGTAAGATCCGGACCGTCAATCTTTGCGAAGTGGTAGGCACTTTGAACAGCCAGGCTGCGGTTTAGTCGCCTTCTCAAATTCGCAATGTTCAACGAATCGATATTCAGCCCTTCGATGTGGAAACCGGCTAGATGAAGGCGATTCTTGTTTTGCCGGGCGTAGAAATACAGGCCGCCTGCAACGCCAAAAACCGCTATTCCGAAAATTGTGATCCAAAGTTGCGACTGAAGAAGGCCAAGTATAGCGACTACGCTTCCGAGAATGCTTGCCCACGAAGCAAGATTATCGGGACGCTCATTCATGAAAAAACCGGAACCCGGTACGAATGAGCGCTGTACCGAGCCCCGGGCCATATCAAAACTAGAAGGTAAGCAAATCTTCGAAGCTTCCATCCAAGCCACATCTACAACTTAACCGCCACCACCACCGCCGCCGCCATCAATGATGGAACGAATCATTCGATTCCTCCTTTCCTAGCACCCAAAACAAAGACAATTGTCTCTGGTACTAAAGTACAGATCGTAGCACTATCGGTCTGCTGGTGCAATCACGACGCAGCCGAGAACCCGCCGAGCCAATTAAGGTACCGTTTGGGCCAGTGCTGCGCGAGTTCCGAAAAAAAGCTGGTCTAACACAGGAGGAGCTTGCGTTTCAAAGCGGACTTCATCCGACCTTTATCGGGCAGTTGGAACGTGGAGTAAAAAGCCCGTCC
>CAXSIG010000216.1:0-1627 GCA_964237255.1 uncultured Bryobacteraceae bacterium | reverse complement strand
GATGATTGGCCTTGCAGGCGTAATGAAGATAAACGCTTGGGAACTTGTCCAGCGAGTTGAACAAGTGCTCGCGCAACAGTCGAAGTAACAAACGAGTCCGAGCCGGTTTTCGCAAGTTCTGCTTAATCGCCTTCAGTAAGGCATACCGCTTCCGATCGGATCTACAAATTGGCCCGAGACTTTAGAACGCCCGCTTTGGTGACCTGCGCCGTGAACTTTGATAGGTCTGTAATCCAAACAACCAGATCCTATGGGCAGAACGCACGTCAAACGAAAACCTTTCCTCGAATCCGATCAGGCAGAGTTCCTCAGTCTTCTAGCAGAGTTCCGTACCAAGGTTTTACAGTCTCAGCAAAAGTTCTTTTTTGAGAAGCGGTTCAGCTCCGCATCTGAACCAGTATTAAAAGGGATCGACGCGGCAGCTAAAGTATTGACCGGTGACGAAACTTTGTTTCATGCAAAACAGTTTATATACACGAGCGGGGAAAGCCTTCCCCCCGCTTCGGCGGCTTCGCCTCCTGCGCTTCCCCTTCTAGCGGGGAAACCCGCAACGCCCCCGAAGAAGACTAAGGGGCTTTGCCCCTAGCGCGCTCAAGGCTACCCGCCGCTACGCTCCGGTTTCATAGCCGGTGTCCCCAATCTTCCGCGCTCCGCCACAGGTGGCTTTGCTTGTGCAGACCTCCGCTACGCTTCGCCCTTTCCGCTTAGCGCTTCAAGGGTGGGTGATTCCCCTCCGGCTACTACAGCCTTGCCCTTGCCTCCCCAATCTCTCCGCCGATGGGCTCGGGGGTTGTTTTTAAACAACCCGCACGACCAAAAAGGAGAAACACCATGGAGACGAAACAGGAACGGTTGGACGTTTATAAAAGAATCACGGACCAGATTGTTAAGGCAATCGAACAGGGGGCAGGCAACTGGAAACTGCCTTGGGACCAAAGTCAGACGATCCCGATGAATGCTTTAACCCGGAAAGCTTACCGAGGCGTGAACATACTGACGCTCTGGATTACGGCTGCTGAGAAAGCGTACCGCTCAGGAATCTGGGAGACATACGCACAATGGCAAGAGCTTGGCGCCCAGGTCCGCAAAGGAGAGAAATCAGCGTTCATCGTGTTTTTGGAAATTTACAGACCAAACGAATGAACAGGACGACGAACAAGAAGACGGAGAGAGAGCGTTGCGACTAGGGCCGATCGCCCGCGGCTATAACGTCTTTAATGCAGATCAGGTTGACGGGTTTTCGTTGCCAGAAGTTCCTCAGCTACCGGAAGTCCAACGGATTAAAGCTGCTGACGAGTTTATTTCACGCGCGAACGCAGACCTCCGCTATGGTGGAAACCGAGCGTTCTACAGTCCAGCGGGTGACTATATCAGATGCCGCAGTTTTCGATTTTTACTATGGCAAACGCTTTTTACGCGACCCTAGCCCATGAACTAATTCATAATGCCGACTCCAGGATTATGCCGGTTGTCTTCCGGGATCGCCTATCAGCTTTAAATAAACGTGATCACGTGATCGGCATAATCTTACCCGCTGAGTTGCAAGGGTGCCGAGGGTTCAATCGTTGCTTCTTCCTTAGAAAACTCTACTGCTAGCTCTCTGATTCTGCTGGGGAAAGCGGTTTGA
>CAXSIG010000215.1:0-8264 GCA_964237255.1 uncultured Bryobacteraceae bacterium | reverse complement strand
AAACAGCGACAGCGCCGTCGATGCATTAGGAACGAAAGCGACGTCTTCGCTCTCACACCCGATCAACTTCCCGATGGACGCGCGAATCCCATCCATATCGTCGAACCAGGAAAGGAAATCGCTGCACGCCAACTCGTTGCGATGCTCAAAGTGCCTGTCCAGCGCAGCTTTCGAGCGATTCGGGACCTGCCCGAACGTCGCAGTATTCAAATAGGTCCAGCGCTTCAGCGCGGGAAATTCGGCGCGAACGGCCTCCCAGTTCAAGACGCGATCGCCTGTTTCACCGCGGAAGCAACCTCCGATACCGGAACGTCGGACGAACTCTTTCCTCGCCGCTGAACGAACTCCACCAAACCCTGCGCCAGCTTCTTACCTACCGTTATCCGATAAGGGATACCAATCAACTCGGCATCCTTGAATTTCACTCCCGCCCGCTCCTCGCGATCGTCGAGAAGCGCGTCGATCCCCATCGCTAGCAGCGACTCGTAGATCTCCGTCGCCTTCTCCTTCTGCGCGGCGTCCGCAATGTTGACAGGCGTAACCACCACGGTAAACGGGGCGATAGACGCGGGCAGCATCATTCCATCCGCATCGTGGTGCTCCTCAATCGCGGAGCTCAGAATACGCTCCACGCCGATTCCGTAAGAGCCCATAATGGGCGTGACCTCAGCGCCCTCTTGATTCAGAACGCGAAGCCCCATGGATTCCGAGTACTTATAACCAAGCTTGAAAATGTGCCCCACCTCAATCGTCTTCTTCAACTCCACCGTGCCGCCGTCGCATGTAGCACACAGATCGCCGGCCTGTACCTGCCGTAAATCCGCGTAGCCCGTTTCAAAGTCGCGCCCGGGCGTGACATTGCGTAAGTGATGATCGTCCTTGTTCGCTCCCGCGATCATATTCCGGCGCCCTTCGAGAGCACGGTCCGCAATGACGGTCATGTTCTTCACCCCCACCGGGCCGAGTGAACCGGGGTCCGCGCCGAACCACTCTCGAATCTCATGAGGATGAGCGGGGCGAACCTCGCGCGCCTTCAGAAAACCTGCCAATTTTGTTTCGCTGGCTTGATGATCGCCGCGCAACAACACAAGGACCGGCTTTTCATCGGCCACGATCACAAGACTCTTCATCTGGGACGTAGGCGGCAGATTAGTAAACTCTGCGACCTCCGCAATCGTCTTGCGTCCTGGCGTCTCAAACTCTTCCGGAGCCAGGTCGCCTTCCGGATCGCCCGTCGCTGGAGGCTGAAATTGTGACGTCGCTTTCTCCAGGTTCGCGGCATATCCGCAATCGGTGCAGACGGCCACGTAATCTTCGCCGGCGGCCGAGGCCACCATGAACTCGGTTGATTCACTACCACCCATTGCGCCCGAATCGGCTTCCACCGCCAGATAACTCAAACCGCAGCGGCTGAAAATTTTACAGTAGGCGTCATAGTGCTTGCGGTAAGCAATATCCAATCCTTCGGGAGTTAAATCGAAGGTGTACGAATCTTTCATGATGAATTGCCGCACACGCAGAAGACCGCTTTTCGGACGGCCCTCATCCCGAAACTTCGTCTGAATCTGATACCAGATTTGTGGCAATTGCTTATAACTGCGGATCTCCCCGCGAGCAATGGAAGTTGCGACTTCTTCATGTGTCATGGCGAGGCACAAGTCACGATCCCAGCGATCTTTCAGCCGGAACATATTGTTTCCCATCACATCCCACCGGCCCGACTCTTCCCAAAGCTCCGCCGGATTCAACGCTGGAAACAACATCTCCTGGCCGCCAATCGCGTCCATCTCTTCACGGACAATCTTCGTAATCTTCAACAGCGTCCGCTGCGAGAGATACAGGTGGTTGTAGATGCCCGACGCTAACTGGCGAATGTAACCCGCGCGTAGCAACAATTTATGACTGACTACTTCGGCGTCGGCAGGGGCTTCGCGCAAAGTGGGAATGAAAAGCTTACTCCAGAGCATGATAGGGAAGCTCTGAGTTTAACAAGCTGTGCTTAACAGGCGTGCACGAGGCCGCTACCGTTCAGCTTTCGTATTCTTTCAACTTAGCTTGCAACGCTTTCAGCGGTAAACCCAAAAGCTCCGCAGCTTCCGCTTTGTTCTGCTTCGTATGGTCGAGCGTCCGCAAAATCAACTCGCGCTCGGCCTTTCCGATCGTCGTACCGATCGGCAGTTTCACCTCGCCTACGGCGCCATCGACGGCAACGCCAGCTACCGCCGCAGCTGCTTTGGGCTGTAAGTTCACCGGCAATGCGCTGAGCTTTACAGGCCCCTGCCGCGTCAAAATTACCGCGCGCTCCACCACATTCCGCAATTCCCGAATATTTCCCGGCCAATCATGCACTTCGAACGCGGCAAGCACCTCTGGTGACAACTCCGTCGCCTGCGTATCGTGCTTCTTGTTCATATCGTGAAGCAGCGATTCAGCGATCGCGCGAATGTCCTCCTTACGCTCACGCAACGGCGGCAGATGAATATGAAAAACGTTCAGCCGGTAAAACAAGTCTTCCCGAAGATTTCCGCCGCGCACCGCATCGTCCGGAACTTTGTTCGTCGCGGCAATCACTCGGACATCCACTTCGAACTCCGCCTTCCCGCCTAACCGCCGGACCTTCGAGTCCTCCAGCACGCGAAGCAGCTTCGCTTGCGTGAGCATCGGCATTTCGCCGATCTCATCGAGCAGCAGCGTGCCATGTTGAGCGATTTCAAAACACCCCGCGCGGCGTTCCGAAGCGCCGGTGAAACTGCCTTTCTCATGCCCGAACAATTCGCTTTCGATCAATGTCTCCGGCAGCGCCGCGCAATTGATCGCGACGAACGGTCCTTGCTTCCGGGGGCTCAGCATATGCAGGGTGCGCGCTACCAGCTCTTTGCCGGTTCCGCTCTCGCCCGAAATTAAGACGCAAGCCTTGCTAGGCCCCGCTTGCTGCAGATGCGAAAAAATTTCTTGCATGCGCGGCGAAGCACCGACCATCTCGCCCAGCGAACCCTTATATTGCAGGTTCCGTTCCAGCACGCGAACTTCTTTGCCGGTAGCATGATGGGTCGCCGCCCGGCGCAAGAGCGTTTGCATGACATTGGCCTGCACCGGCTTTTCCAGGAACCAAAACGCTCCCATTTCATGCACAATCCGGACAGCCGTATCGACATTCCCGAACGCGGTCACCACTACCACCGGCGTCGAGTTTCCTTCCTCATGCAGTTGTTTGATCAGTTCATAGCCGTCCATGCGCGGCATGTTGAGATCGGTGACAATAACGTCTGCCGGAAAGTTCTCCAACTTTTCCAGAGCGTCGCCGCCGTTGGTCGCGGTTTCCGCCTGCATACCCCACGCTTTCACCATGCCGGCCAGCCCGGTGCGTTGGCTGCTCTCGTCGTCGACGATCAAAATTTTCAGGAGTCGATCCATTCTTAGCTGTGATTCGATTCTATCGCCCCCGGTGAATCGACTAAGCCCTACGGCTGCGTCAGTTTGTCCAGCAACCGGTACCGTCCCGCATGACGCTCGGTCTCCGCATGGGTGTCCACATCGATCCGCAAAAATTGCGCTGGCCCGTCCCCGTCGGTGCGCGGCCATTTAGGCAGATCGTTGCGGTTCGGGTCGCCTGTCTTGATGAAATTTGCGAAGTACTGCTCCATGGTCTGCGAAACCTTTCTGTCCTCAGGCATCCAGGCGTAGACTTTATTCCCATCCAGATTGCCGAGCGCATACTCGATCTCCGCGGAATGGACGGCCCCTTTGGGGACCGGGGGAGGCGTCGCGACTGTCGCGCTTTTCGTCACGCCACCCGCAAGCCCCGCCGTCGCATTTCCCATTTCCGGACGCATCGCCGGCCTCGGACGCGGATAGTAATAGCGGTATACCGGTTTGCCGCCCGTCTTACTCGCCAGGTCGATCCATTTCCACGTGCTATACGCGATAAAGCGGTCGCCGGCCAAGTCCGTAGCCGCTTGCTGGGCTTCGTCGTTGGTCCCCGCGGCATACTCCTTCGCCACCTCCGCGCCGTGCTCTCCATAAAGCCGCGCGATTGCTTTGGTCAGATTCTCCGGCGTCGCTTCCTCGCGGGCTAAAACTCCGCGCGCATTCGATTCCTCCGAATTCCAACCCGCCAGCAACGGCACGTGCGCCTGCTTGCCGGAAGCGAAAATCGCGGTTGGCGTTTCTGGAAAGAAGTAGCCATCGATCACGGGCGTGAACCGAGGTACACCACGTTTACCAGCAGCCTCAAGCAATTGCGAAGCGTCCATCGCACGAAGGGCGGCCAGGTCCGCCGCGTTTATCGAGGTAGCGAACTGGGCGCCCTGCTCTTCGGCCTTCGCCAAAGGAACGGGCGCCAAGGCCGCCAATATCGACCCACTCTCCCCAATCGCGCCTGCAATCAAATCCTTCGAAAGCGGAGAAGCCATCTGCGCGCTTACCGCGATAGAACCTGCCGATTCGCCCGCGATGGTGACTTTCGCAGGGTCGCCGCCAAACGTTGAAATATTTCGATGCACCCATTGAAGCGCCGCGTTCTGGTCCAGTAGCGCGTAATTGCCGGATACATGGTGAGGCGACTCTTTGCTCAGCGCGGAATGAGCGAAGAACCCAAATACACCCAGGCGATAATTCACCGTAACCGTCACAATTCCCTTGGTCGCTAAGCTCTCTCCGTCGTAACGAGGCTCCGATCCATCGCCAGCAACAAATCCGCCGCCGAAAAAATACACCATCACCGGAAGCTTCGCGCCATCCGGCTTCGCAGGCGTCCATACGTTCAGGTACAGGCAGTTTTCGCTCATGCCGTCGGAGCGGAATCCCATGTCGCCGAAGAGCGCTTGCTGCATGCAGCGCGGACCAAACGCATCTGCCTTACGAACGCCTTCCCACTTCGAAACCGGACGCGGCTCAGTCCAACGGAGTGCGCCAACCGGAGGTTGCGCAAAAGGAATGCCTCGAAATTCTCGAACGCCCGATCGCTGACGTCCCAAGCCCTCCAGTGTTCCGGCATCCGTGTTCACAAGATCGGCTGCACCCAAAGCCGAACTGGCTAGCGAGGCCAGGAGAAAAAGTGCTTGGCGGTAAATACATCCGCAATTAAACATGTCACCCAATACTCTATAACCGAGCTATCGGCAGCAGGGTTGACTTACTTTATGGTGGCAACACCCCGCCGAGCCGGATCCCGAGATGATGGCGTTCTCTATCCATGATGGCGGCATTGGGCGGCTTCCTCAATCTCCGCAATAACGCGATGTATTCCGACTTTGAATCAGCTTGGCCGATACAGGGAAGGCGACTCTAAAGCTGGGTTGCCGCAATCCCGTTGGGATGCATATCGCGCGATTTATAACAAGAACAAAATCACTCTCGGCCTTCAGCGCGATGCTTCGCGGAACGCGTTTATCATGGTGGACTCAGTTGGTCTCCTGAATCGGGGTCACACAACCGGGTATGTTTACTGCGCTCCACTCGCTGTGCCTGGTGCAGGTAGCTTTTATCCCTGTATGTTGCATCAGGAAAAGGGTGAGCGGAAATATAACCCGAAAACACGCGAGGAAGGCTATTCTTTTGAAAAACTCGCCTCCCGATGGTACGCCTACAACGAAGGGCCTAGCTGAATTCGGGTTGGTGATACTTCCTGAGGTGCCAGCGGCTGTTAAAGTTCGGCAATTGTAACGGCGCGGCCTTCCACCCTCTTGCTAAAGTCCAGCCGTAGTGTCCTTTACAGATTTAGTCTCCCGCCAACTGTCATGGCTGGCAGGAACTTTGTCGCTCCTCACAATCCTGTAACCGCGGGGAAGCCACCTCAAGGCACATTTTTCGATGATCGTCGCTGCCTCCGTCGTAATGTGAATATCAGCTTCATGGCAAAGCTTGGTTTTCAAAAGTTCGCGGTCTTCAATAAAAATGTCTGAATTGCCTGGTTCATACACGCCGCACTGAAGGCTTGTAGTAATCCAGTCATAAAGGTTTGCTGTCGCGATGTTTTTCGGCTTCCATAAAACGTCAAACTCTAAATTGCACCCCCAGCCATACATGACGCTGACTTCGACAGAACCACCGTCGAGGAAAAGCGAGCAAACGAAAGGAATCTCGTCCACCATAGCCGACTCACTAATCGAGAGCTTTCTCACGCTGCGGTCTCCCGCATCGAAGAACCTACACCTACCGTTTGCCGCAATCTAATCCGGCCGCGCTCCGACGCTCGGTCAGTATGGTCTCCGAACGGGATCACTTCGATCCTTTCACTTCGTAGAGCGTTTGGGGGTACCCAAGTGGAATCTCGCTCGCGGTATCCAGATGCTTGATCAGTTCGTCTGGAATCGTTGTGTCCGCAGCCCGCAAATTGCTTTCCATCTGAGCGGGAGTACGAGCCCCGATCACAGGGATCGCACCTTTCGAGCCGATCCACGCCAGAGCTACGTCCGAAGGCTCGGCTCCCAACTCCGAGGCAATGCGGGACAGCGTTTCCAGTACCCGGGACATATCGGCCTCCGGTGGGATTCCCATACGCGACGGTGCGCCGTTGTTCTTACCATTCCCCTTCAACGTAAGAACACCGGCAGCCAGGGGCGAATAGGCCAACACTCCCAATCCAATCTCTCGGGCAAAGGGAAGTATTTCTCGCTCGATGCCGCGTTGCAGCAAGCTGTACTCCACCTCCAGCGACGTCAGTGGCGTCCATCCCCGCAGAAGCGCAGTCGTTGCCGCCTGAGCGCTCCGCCATGCTGAAAAATTGGACAGACCCGCGTAAACGATTTTCCCGGCTGAGACAAGACTGTCGAACCCGCGCATAATTTCCTCGATCGGGGTTATGCCATCGTCATAATGCGCGAAATAAACGTCGATTCTGTCCGTCTTCAAACGCTTCAAGCTCGCTTCCACGGACTGCACCATAGCCTTTCGATGGTTACCTTTACTAGCTGGAGAAGCATCTCTTCCTGCAGTACGGCTGTACTTCGATGCAATTACTAAATCGTTTCTCTGGTCTGAAAGAAAGCTTCCAATCAAGGCTTCGGACTCTCCGCCCTGATAAGCATCGGATGAATCGATAAAGTTTCCTCCCGCGGCAACATAGCCTGTCAGGACTAACCGCGCTTGATCCCGGTCCACGGATCCATCTTTTAGCGAGCCCAACATTCCTGTGCCCAGTGCAAGCTGTGAAACTTTCAGACCCGTTCTGCCAAAATCGACGTAGCGCATGACAACTCCCTGTTATCAACATAGAGGCGAAGTTGATCGATGAGAAGAGCGAATCTTTCTGTAAGTGACTTACAAAAAATTAACCCGCTTCCCGAACAATGTTCTCCCCGCGCTGCCGAAGAAGCGTTTGCTATGCTGGACGGCCGCTGGAAATTTTCTATACTGTATTACCTTTTCAGCGGCGGAACACTTCGCTTCTCAGACCTGGAGCGATTGATTCCGAAAATCTCTCAACGAATGCTCACTCAGCAACTCCGCGCCCTGGAGCGGGATAAGCTGGTTTCCCGTATTGTCCTACCGGAAATACCACCGCGCGTGGAATACACACTTACGGCGTTCGGCGCAGCTCTGAGGCCCATTATGCACAGTCTATTAACTTGGGCTTCGGAGAAACCACAGTAGATCATGTTTCCGCGGACAGCGAAGCTTCCGCTAGTTCGCCTGCCGCTATGACCATCCAGGCCATCCATGGACGCTACAGAAATTTGCGGAGCGTGTCGGCGGCATGTCGCGATCCATCTTTGCTTCGAAATTCAAACAAAACAGAGCGAGCGATCCCCCATGGGGTACCTGACGCGCTAGCGCATAGCGGCGCACCGGCAGTTAGGACACCGGCTATTTGGCAGGTCATTGTCTTGTATAGACTACAACAAGAGAAACGAATCCGAATGACCTCCTTGAAATCGGCTCTACACGTCACCGTCGGCAGTTTATTCATCTGGAGCATCGCAATTGCACAGACTCCCCCGGCAAGCACTCCTCCCGCGCCCCGTCCCGTCCTCTCAGTCAGCAGCGAGGCTTGGCCGGACGGCGCTGAAATCCCTATGCGCCACGCGGCGCGCGGTGATAATCAGTCTCCCGCCTTCGAGTTCCACTGGAACTTAGGACCAAACCCAGGTGCCGCGCCGGCCACTCTACAGACGTATGCCGTTATCTTCCATGACGTGGAGATCTCAGCCAATAAGACAACCACCGATACCCTTCACTGGACCGCGTTCAATATTCCAGGCACGTCGAAAGGTATGGCTGAGGGGCTTAGTTCGGGCGATCTTTCGGATGGCACTCGAAACGGC
>CAXSIG010000214.1:4848-8265 GCA_964237255.1 uncultured Bryobacteraceae bacterium | reverse complement strand
AAGAGTTTCAAAGTGCGGGGCTTGTTCTTCCCGGTGGACTGTCGCCGTATAGATAGAACGGAACCCCGCGCGTCGTAAAAAACGGTCCATCTCGGCTTCACCGAAGCCAAGCCAAAGATGGGCATACAGTTCACGAACGTCTTCGAAATTATGTTTGAGCAAATCCAGAATCGCAATGCGCCCACCCGGTTTCAAAATTCGAAAAGCCTCGCAGATGGCGCGATCGGGATGCTGCGCGTGGTGCAGCGATTGACTAAAGAACGCGACATCGACCGAGAGGTCGTCTATCGGAAGCTCTTCCAGATCACCCTGACGGTAATCCAGGTTTTTGATCCCATGCTTGCTTGCCAGGTCGCGGGCATACTCAGCCATCGCCTCGGAGTTGTCGACAGCGATAACCTTCTTCGCTCTCTGACTCAAAAGCTGGGAAAGATTGCCTTCCCCCGCGCCAAGATCCGCGATAACAAGCGGGGGGAGCAATTGGAGGAGAACTTCGGCTAGACCCTTCCACGATCGACCGGGCACGTACTGGCGGCCCAAACGGCCCGCGAGCTGATCGAAGTGCGTCCGCATCTTGTCGCGGCGCTTCCGGAGTACCAGGCGTAATGCTTCATTGTCTTCGGCGGCGGACGGTGTCTCTGCCGCGCCAAGCTTCGCCACGGCGAGCAATTCGGGCGGCGTGGCTTTCAAACGATAAAAAATGTTCTTCCCTGTACGACGATCTTCAATCAGTCCCGCTTGCTTCAGCTGCGCCAGCTGGGTCGAAATCTGGCTTTGCCCTTTGCCTAAAATTTCCTGTATTTCCGCGACCGAAAGTTCCTCGCGTTCCAATAGCAGAAGCAGCCGAAGGCGGTTCGGATCCGCCAGCAAACGCAAAGATTTGAGAATTGACACGTGAAGCTATCAATGTATCAAGATTCTTTGATATATTAGATCCGTATGAGTACAGCCACCACTATAACTCCCGTAAAAACCGACTACCTGGTAGCCGACATCACGCTGGCCGATTGGGGCCGCAAAGAGATCACGATTGCCGAGCATGAGATGCCCGGCTTGATGGCCATCCGCCGCAAGTACGCGGATGAAAAACCGCTCGCCGGCGTCCGAGTGACCGGTTCTCTCCACATGACTATTCAGACGGCCGTTTTGATCGAAACGCTAGTCGATCTGGGCGCCGATGTCCGCTGGGCAAGCTGCAATATTTTCTCGACGCAGGACCACGCCGCCGCTGCCATCGCGCAAACCGGCGTTCCCGTGTTTGCCTGGAAGGGCGAGACCCTGGAAGAGTATTGGGATTGCACCATGAAGGCGATCTCTCACGACGCCGATAAGGGTCCGGAACTCGTCGTAGATGACGGTGGTGACGTTACGCTGCTCATCCATAAGGGTGTCGAGTTGGAAGATGGCAGCGACTGGGTCGACACTCCTTCCGGCAGCCACGAAGAGAAAATCATCAAGGACCTTTTAAAGCGTACTCATGCTGAGGATCCCCAGAAATGGCACAAGATCGCGAAGGCTTGGCGTGGGGTTTCCGAGGAAACCACGACCGGTGTCCACCGCCTGTACAAGATGCAGGAAGCGGGCAAGCTACTGGTTCCTGCCATCAACGTAAATGACTCCGTCACGAAATCGAAGTTCGATAACCTGTACGGTTGCCGGGAATCGCTGGCGGATGGTATCAAGCGCGCGACGGACGTGATGCTCGCGGGTAAAGTGGCTGTGATTTGTGGTTATGGCGATGTCGGAAAAGGTTCTGCACATTCACTCGCTGGAATGGGCGCGCGTGTCATCGTTACCGAAATCGATCCGATCAACGCGTTACAAGCGGCGATGGAGGGTTTCGAAGTTACCACCATCGAAGAGACGCTGGGACGCGGCGACATCTACGTAACCACCACCGGCAACGTCGATGTCATCACGCTGGATCACATGTCGATGATGAAAGACCAGGCAATCGTCTGCAACATCGGTCACTTCGACAACGAGATTCAGGTGGACCGCTTGAACGAAGCGCCGGGAGTCAAAAAGCTCAACATCAAGCCGCAGGTGGATCAGTACACGTTCCCTGGCGGAAACAGTATCTTCATGCTTGCGGAAGGCCGCTTAGTGAACCTTGGCTGTGCAACCGGGCACCCGAGCTTCGTGATGAGCAACAGCTTCTCAAACCAGACGCTTGCTCAAATCGATCTTTGGAAGAACAAGGATGAATACAAGATCGGCGTTTACACGCTGCCGAAGAAGTTGGATGAAGAAGTAGCGCGGCTGCATTTGGAGAAAATCGGCGTGAAACTCACCACGCTTAGTGCGAAGCAGGCGGAGTACCTCGGCGTTGCCGTAGAAGGTCCGTACAAGGCAGAGCACTATCGTTACTAGACTGAAGGTATGACGCGTTCCGCCGCCCTCCTGCTCTGTCTGGCAGCACGGGTGGCGGGCGCAACATACCACCAAGACGTCGAACCCATCCTGCAACAACATTGTGTCGTGTGCCATCGGCAGGGCGAAGCCGCTCCGATGGCGCTCGACACCTATGGTCATTCCCGACCCTGGGCTGCCGCGATTCGCGAGCAGGTATCTCTTCGCAGAATGCCTCCGTGGTTTGCGACCGAGGGACATTTCGCGAACGACCCTTCGCTTACGATTCAACAGATCGCAACGCTGAAAGAGTGGGCAGACACCGGTGCGCCTGAAGGTGCTGCGAGCGCGACGTCGCCGCCAGCTCGAGCTGATGGCTGGAACATTCCGCACCCCGATGCGACGTTCGAGATGGCGGAGCCGTTCGCAATTCCAGCATCGGTCGCAGTGGAATATCAATACTTCATCGTCCCGACCAACTTCACGGAAGACCACTGGATCACAGCCGCTGAGATTCGCCCCGGCGCGCGAGCGAACGTACATCACGTTGTGGTCTATGTGCGCCCAAAGGGATCTGCCTGGCTCCAAGACGGCAATACGAAAATCCCGCCAAAGACCGACATCCTCCTCATCTACACCCCGGGTAGCCAAGCCCGCGTTTTCCCCGCTGGAATGGCCCAAAAGTTGGAAGCGGGCAGCGATCTGGTTTTTCAGATCCACTACACCGCCAACGGCAAAGCAGCCATGGATCGCACAAAGATCGGTCTCCAGTTCGCAACTGCCACGCCGAAGTTTCGAGTCCTGACGCTACAAATGGGCAACAGCCAATTCCGGATTCCACCGGGCGATGCGAACTATCCCGTTCTGGTGCGCGGCACGCTTCCGAACGACGCGGAGATTCTCAGCTTATTCCCTCACATGCACCTGCGCGGCAAGGCTTTCGAATATCGAATCATCCCGCCGCACGGCCCACCGCAAGTGTTATTGCATGTTGAGCCGTATGACTTCTATTGGCAACTGAACTATATCTTGATGGAATCGCTGAAACTAAAAGCAGGGACAAAA
>CAXSIG010000214.1:0-4838 GCA_964237255.1 uncultured Bryobacteraceae bacterium | reverse complement strand
AATTATTCTGAAGGAGCCTCTGAAGCTGAAGGCCGGAACAAAATTCGAATGGGAAGCGTGGTTCGACAACTCCGCAAATAACCCAAAGAACCCGGATCCGAAAGCAACCGTGCAATACGGCGAACAGAGCTGGGAGGAAATGATGATCGGCTTCTTCGACGTGGCCGTTCCCGTCACCACGTCGAAAGAACAGTATTTTGAACGCTCGGTTCGTTAACGAGCGCCGACGGGAACAGCCTTGTCCACGCCCGCAGCTTTTTTCAGATTGTCAGCCTCTTCGGTCGATTCCCAAGTGAAGCCTTCTTCGGAACGTCCGAAGTGCCCGAATGCCGCGGTTTTCTGATAGATCGGACGACGCAATTGAAGATGATCGATGATGCCCTTCGGAGTCAACGGGAAATTCGCACGAACCAACTCGGTCAGCTTTTCTTCCGGAACCGTGCCGGTGCCGAAGGTGTTTACCATAACGGAAACAGGCTCTGCAACGCCGATCGCGTAAGCAAGTTGCACTTCGCAGCGGGTTGCGAGGCCGGCAGCTACCAGGTTCTTCGCAATGTGGCGAGCCATGTAGCAAGCAGACCGATCTACCTTGGTTGCATCCTTACCCGAGAATGCACCACCCCCGTGACGACCCATACCGCCATACGTATCGACAATGATCTTACGACCGGTCAATCCCGTATCGCCGTGCGGACCACCGACTACGAAACGGCCGGTCGGATTAATGTGATACTTCGTGTTCGCGTCAACCAGGTTCTGAGGAATCACCGCATCGATCACGTGCTTTCGAACTTCTTCGCGTAATTTATCGGTGGTAACTGTATCGTGATGCTGAATCGAAATCACGACGGCATCGATTCGCTTTGGCTTTCCATTCACATACTCGACCGTAACCTGGCTCTTACCATCGGGACGGAGAAAATCGATAAGGCCCGAACGCCGTACATCCGACAACCGCTTGCTGAGTTTATGGGCGAGCGTAATCGGCAAGGGCATTAATTCTGGAGTCTCATCGCAGGCGAATCCGAACATCAGGCCTTGATCGCCGGCACCGCCCGGATCCACACCCATCGCGATGTCCGGCGACTGGCTCTGGATTGCGTTCAAAACACCGCAAGTCTTGCTGTCGAACCCAAAAGCCGCGTCGGTATAGCCTACATGCTCAATGGTTTTGCGGACGATGGTGGGGACATCCACATAGCAAGTCGTAGTAATTTCGCCTGATACCACGCAAATGCCGGTAGTAACCAGCACTTCGCAGGCGACTCGCCCGTAGGGATCCTGTTCAAGAACGGCGTCCAGGACGGCGTCGGAAATCTGATCGGCAATTTTATCCGGATGGCCCTCGGTGACGGACTCGGACGTGAAAAGATGCTTCTGTGTATCTGCCATGTTTTTTGTTAGTGGGTTTTGGTACGAATCTTTGATTATATCGGAGCGCTATTCCGCCCGTCAATTTAGGCGATGACTGTACTACCGTCGAGCCGGCAAATGGGTCTGCATCCATTCCAGGCGCTCGATCTGCGCCTCGTAGTACCCAAGAGTGGTCTCCAGATTCACGTATCGAAATCCTTGCCGCGCCGCCAAGCGGGAAAGCGAGCCGTCGTCAACGGCGGGCTTCTTGTTCTGCAACACCACGTTATAGGGCGATGTCGCCAGCACTTCAAAATCGCGCTCGTCCGTACACAGGAAAAATTCGTGAGGCCGGTTCGGCTCCTTGATGGAGGTTCGGTCGCTGTCGTCCAACTCCTGATTTACGTTGTACCCATTCGCGTTGTTATGCAGGACCATCAATATACCCCCGGGGGGTGGAATGAATTGCTTCAGCAGCTTGGTCCGGTCCCGCTCGAGAAAATCCGCTGCCTGGCGCACCTGGTCCGCACTCCAGGAGGGGTTCAGCTTCTGTAAACTCGCCTCAGCGCCCACTCGCGAAAACATTCGGTTCGGGTCTACCACGCCTCCCATCACGGGTACGTTGCGCGTAGGGGTTACGGAAGAATACGCGATTCCGTTATGGAAATACATCCATGTTTCCAACACTTGCCGCGCGGTTTTTTCGTCGCCATGAATCAAAAGATATCGATACGGACCGATTCGAAAGCCGTGCCGCCTCACAAAGAACCGAATCCCCGACGCTTCGATGGTGGGCTTATGAAAGGGCAGCCACCCGAATCCGGCGGCCAGAAACGAACGTCTTTCCATCGTTATCACCGTAACAGTTACGATTCCTGATATGCACGTGCGGGCCGCGATGGCGAATGATCGGGAGAAGATCCGTTGCATCCAAGCCGAGTCTCCTGAGGCGGCGCAATGGGAGGTGTTGGACTATCCCGTGCTGGTCGCCGAGTTGGGAGAGACCGTAGTGGGATTTTTGGCCTGGCGAAGTACCGCGCCGGATGAAGTTGAGATCCTGAACCTGGCAGTAGCAAGGAAGTTTCGGAAGTTGGGAGTGGCGCAGGCGCTTCTCTCCTCTTTACCCAAAGTGGCGACTTTTCTGGAGGTGCGTGAGAGCAATCGCGCAGCGCGGTCGCTTTATCAGAAGGCGGGGTTCATAGAAGCCGGAATTCGATTCGGTTATTATGCACATCCAACGGAGTCGGGAATCGTAATGTGCAGGGAATTGTGATATGAGTTTTGGTAAGGAGACCCATTTCCGCATGGACCAAAACGATTCGGAAGCGATACGTAAGCATCTGCTCGAAACCGATCCCGAGTATCGGGAGATTGCCCGCAAGCATCATGAGTTCGACGTGCTTGCCCAAAACGAGCAGGATGAGGTCGAAGAGCATCGCCTGAAAAAGTTGAAGCTCCAGCTAAAAGATCAAATGGAAGGAATGGTGGTCCGATACAAGACCCAGACAGCGTAATTCGCATCCCGGTCACGGATGTTTTCGATTTGCACTCTGTTCCGCCAACGGATGTAGAAGGCGTGACGGAAGCGTATCTCGAAGAAGCGCATCGTCTGGGCTTGTGCGCTTTGCGAATCATCCACGGTCGAGGCATTGGCGTTCAGCGGGAGACCGTGCGCCGTGTACTCGCACGAACGGAGTTCGTATCGCATTACGGCGATGCTCCGGCCGAAGCGGGCGGCTGGGGAGCCACGCTCGTAACACTCCGCGGGCGCTCTTAGTGAAAATCGTGCGAAGCCGACTTAATCGCCGGATAAGGAAGTGGGTCGATCTGCTTCGCGCGAACGTGAATCACGTTGTCGACGTTCTGGATTGGGCCTTCGACGATCAGCCAGGGATGGGAAATGAGCCGGGTTCGATCCGCGTCGAACATCTCGGACATGACTAAGACGTTCGCAATGCCAGTTTCATCTTCCAGGCTCAAGAACACAATACCTTTCGCCGTTCCGGGCCGCTGCCGCACAATCACGCATCCGGCGACACGCACCGTTGCTCCAGACCGGATATAAGGAAGGTCCGCGGCGCACATAACGCCGAGTTCATCCATCTCGTCACGACGGTGGGCCATTGGATGCTTGCCGATATTCACGCTCGTGCCGTTGTAGTCCGCCCAGAGCCGCTCTTCGGTAGTCATTTGTTCTAACGGAGCTTCGACCGCTACCTCAGAAAGCTCGTCGAGCAGAGGGCCGACGGCATTGACCGCGCGCGAACCTTTCCATAGAGCGTCGCGGCGATGCGAAGCGTTTAGCGGATTCAGTGCACCGGTCTTTGCAAGCTTTGTCATTTCATCTTTGCGCAACTCGGGAACACGCCGGGCTAGATCGTCGATGTGGGCGAACTGACCCTTGTTTCGTTCGGCTAAAATTGCCACGCCCGTGGTTTCTCGAAGGCCTTTCACATAACTCAGGCCGAGACGTAGCTCTTTATTTTCCAGCGTGCACTTCCACTCCGAACACGTGATATCGATCGGCAACACACGCAACCCGTGGCGTTGCGCATCTTTAATCAACACTGCGGGATGGTAAAAGCCCATTGGCTGGTTGTTGAGTAATGCGCAAGTGAACGGAGCCAGATAATGGCACTTCAGATAAGCGCTTGCATACGCCAGCAGTGCAAAGCTTGCCGCGTGCGACTCCGGAAAACCGTAGAGTGCGAATGAAGTGATGGATTTGACGATGACTTCTTGCGCGTCATTGGCGATTCCATTCGCCGTCATGCCCGCTCGTAACTTCACCTCGATTTCTTTCATTCGCTCATCGCTTCGCCGGAAGCCTAGCGCGCGCCGAAGTTCTTCCGCTTCACCGCCGGTGAAGTTGGCCATAGTCATTGAGATCCTCAGCAATTGTTCTTGGAAAAGCGGCACCCCTAGGGTTCTTTTCAGAACAGGCTCCAGGGCCGGATGCAAATATTCCACCGGCTCGCGCCCCTGACGCCTCGCCAGGTAAGGATGCACCATGTTTCCCACAATCGGACCCGGCCGGATAATTGCCACTTCGATCGTCAGGTCATAGAGGCAAGCAGGCTTTAGTCGCGGCAGAGTCGCCTGCTGTGCTCTGCTTTCCACTTGAAATACTCCGATGGTGTCCGCTTTCTGAAGAGCGGCATAAGTCTTTTCGTCACCTTGCGGCAACTGCCCTAAATCGATATGCCGGCTGTAATGCTCCCGAACTAACTCAACCGTCTCTTCGAGAACCGCCATCATTCCCAATCCCAGGAGATCGACCTTGATGAGACCCATGTCCTCACAGTCAGTCTTGTCCCACTGAATGACCGTACGCCCCGGCATGCTAGACGGTTCAAGCGGAACGATGGAATCGAGCTTTCCTTGGCAGACCACCATACCGCCGGAGTGTTGCCCCAGGTGCCGGGGCATGTCCTGCAAAGCAACGACAAGCTCGAGGAACTTCCAAATTTTCGGGTGCTCCAGAT
>CAXSIG010000213.1:7021-8268 GCA_964237255.1 uncultured Bryobacteraceae bacterium | reverse complement strand
TGGATGGGAATCCCTCGCGGTTCAGTTGTTTTATCCCGATCACTATAACGGTGCGTTCGTCGCCTGCCCGGACCCGGTGGACTTTCACGCGTACATGACTGTCGATCTTTACAAGCAGGACAACATGTTTTACCTGCCCGGCGCGAATAAAAAAGTAGAACAGCCCGCCATGCGCGACTACCTGGGCCACACTCTCATCTCCGTTCGCGACAACGTGGCCTACGAAGCCGCTCTTGGCGATCGCGGAAGGTCCGGCGAACAATTCGATATATGGCAAGCTGTTTACTCGCCGGTCGGCGACGATGGCTATCCGAAACCAATTTTCGATAAAACAACGGGAGCAATCGATCATAAAACCGCCGAGTACTGGCGCGACCATTACGATCTGAACGCAATTCTGCGGCGCGATTGGCTGACGCTCGGTCCGAAACTGCAGGGCAAGCTGCACATCTACGTTGGCTCGGAAGACACCTATTTCCTGAACGACGCCGTGTACCTGATGGAAGACTTTCTGAAGCAGACGGGGACGCCCGGACATGGAGTTCCGTATGAAGGCGAAGTGCGCTATGGCCCCCGTGCGGAACATTGTTGGAACGGCGACCCAACGCACCCCAATTGGTATTCGAGGCTTCACTATAACCAGATGTATGTGCCGCAAATTATGAAGCGGATTCAGGACACCGCGCCGGCTGGTGCGGACCTAACAAGCTGGCGTTACTAAGAGGCTCGACGATGGAGCGTTCGACCCTCCAGACCGATCAGTTTTGAACCCGTCCAATTTACCTTAAACTTGACCGCGGGATGCAAGCGTTATATAGTCCTTCAAGTCCGGTATCCCGGAAGTTGTTAGGAGGTCTGATTTGCAACGTCTGCTTTTCATGCTTTTAGCGCCAGCCTTGCTGCTCGCTCAAAACACATCGAGTACCTTGTCGGGTAGCGTCCAGGACGCCTCCGGATCTGTATTGCCCGGCGTCTCCGTAACCGTTACCGGAGAGGGAAACGGATTCGTCAGAACGACCACCACCACAAAGGACGGCTTCTTCTCCTTTCCGGACTTGACGGCCGCCACATTCACGCTGACGGTTGAGGCATCGGGTTTTCGAACTTATAAAGAAACGGGCATTAAGCTGGACTCAAGCGACCAGCGCTCGGTTGGCGCAATTCACATGCAGGTCGGACAAATATCTGATTCCGTGACGATCGCTGCGGAAGCCGTCGCCATCAATCTCGCCACGGGCGAGCGCTCC
>CAXSIG010000213.1:0-7009 GCA_964237255.1 uncultured Bryobacteraceae bacterium | reverse complement strand
TCTCGACAGTACGCAGCTGGACCAGATCGCCCTACGCGGTCGCGACGTCTTCGACGCCATCAGCTTGCTTCCCGGCGTGGTGGACACCAGCGACGGACGCGATGCTCCGGGACCGACAAGTATCGGCAATATTTATATCCTGGGCGGCCGAAACGATTCGAAGAACATGACCATCGACGGTGTTACGAACCTCGACACCGGATCGAACGGCAGCGTCCATTCCATGCCGTCCATGGATTCGATCGCCGAAGTAAAAGTGCTCATGTCGGCCTACTCCGCGGAATCCGGTCGGAACCCGAGTTCGATCAACGTGATCACCAAAGGCGGAACCAAGGACTTCCATGGATCGGTGGGTTGGTACTTCCGCAACGAAGATCTGAACGCCAACGACTTTTTTAATAATGTCGCGGGCAAGCCCCGTACCGAGTACCGGTACAACATCGCCAATTGGAGCGTTGGCGGTCCGGTAGTTCTGCCCAAGTTCGGTCGTCTGCGAAACAAGCTTTTTTTCTTCGCGAACCAGGAGTTTCAACGACAGATTGCCCAGTACGGCACCAAGACGGTGACGGTCCCCACAGCGCTTGAGCGGCAGGGTGATTTCTCCAAGTCCTACAACACGAACGGCGCTGCGATTACTGTGAACGATCCGTTAAACGGTAAGAAGCAGTTTCCAGGAAATATCATTCCGCCGTCGCGGATCACGCCCATCGGCCAGGCGATTCTGAACATCTTCCCGCAGCCGAACTACATGGATCCCAGCCCATCGCGCGCGTACGCCTACAACTACTTCTCGTCGGCCACCGGCGCTTATCCGCGGCGCACGGAAACTGCCCGCGTGGATTACGCTCCGAAGGATAGTTGGCAACTCTATGTGAGCGCGAGCAACAACTCCGATAGTCAAAACACACCGTACACCACGTGGGTAACAGGTTCGCTGAATTTCCCATTGACCCCGATCGTATTTACGCAGCCAGGCAAACTCGCAACAGTCCACTCGACGAATGTGATTACGTCTCGCCTGATTAATGACGCGTCATGGGCGGTTAGTCAGAACACGCTGACGTTCACCCCACTCGATCCCAGCAAGGTGGATAGGACTAAGTTGGGCGTCAACATCGTTCAGCGAAACCCCTCGCTGAATCCGCTCAATATCATCCCTGATATGACGTTCAGCGGCATCCAGAACTACGCGAATCCTTCGCTGAACGACGGAACTCCCTACTTCAACCAAAACACCATTTATAGCGTTAACGACAATCTGACCAATATTCGCGGCACACACACCCTGAAGGCGGGTTTCTATTACGAACACACCCAAAAGATCCAGAGTGCGAGCCCGCTGACGCGCGGAAGCTTGAGCTTCAATGTCGATGGAAACAACCCGAACGATTCGAACAATGCTTACGCCAATGCTTTACTCGGCAACTTCGATACTTACGCGGAAGCGACCGCGCGTCCAAAGGGCAACTACCTTTTCACCAACTTCGAATTCTATCTTCAGGACGATTGGCGAGTAAGCAACCGATTGTCCATCAGCGTGGGTCTCCGCTTCTATCGCGATCAGCCGACCTATGAAGACACGAATCAACTGGCGTCTTTCAACCCTTCTGCCTACAACAAGGCGAACGCACCGGTTCTGCTCCGGCCGGCTCTTGTCGGTGGCGTTAAGGTTGCACAAGATCCGCTAACGGGCAAGACGTACAACTTAGGGCTGGTTGGGGCATTCGTCCCGGGCGTCGGAGACCCCGCGGTCGGCGAAGTGGTAGCGGGCAGCAACGGCAGCGCCCGCGGCCTATATAGTTACAGCCCGCTCTACTACGCTCCAAGACTTGGCTTTGCGTGGGATCCCATCGGGGACCAGAAAACGGTAATTCGCGGCGGTGGCGGCATCTACTTCGATCGGATCGAAGGCAATCCGGTATTGGGCCAGATCGGCAACCCGCCGTTAATTTACACGCCCACTCTTTACTACGGCAACTTCAACGACATTGCCACCAACGCGACTTCGGGCCTTCTCTCGCCCACCGGAAGCGTATCGTCGCTGGCAACGGCTGGTCACCAGCAAGCGATTTATAAGTTCAACCTCGATATTCAGCGGCAAGTCAGCCATAACGACGTGATCTCCGTTGGCTATACAGGATCGTTGGGAAGGCATCTTTTATGGCAACGGAACATCAACCCGGTGCCTCTCGGATCGAACTTCCTTGGAGTGAATCCGCAAAACGTCGATCCCAGCGGCAACGGTACCACCGTTCTGAGCCCTAACTTTCTCCGTCCCTATCAGGGTTTGGGCGACGTTCTACTTTACGAGTTTGCCGGTACTTCGAACTACCATGGTTTGCTCGCCAGTTACGCGCACCGGTGGGGGTCTCGGATGAATGTGAACTTGTCCTATACATTCAGCAAAGCGCTGGACGAATCCGATTCTTATAGCTCACAGGTCGATGCGTTTGTCGACCCTCGCTCGCGCAATTATGGCCGCGCCGGTTTTGACAGAAACCAGACCTTTTCGGCGCGGTATTTTTATCAGCTGCCCAAGCTCTCGCAATCGGTCCATATGCGGGCTGCGCATTTCGTCGCCGATGGCTGGCAGATTTCCGGCGTTACTCGTATGAGCACCGGCGCTCCATTCACGCCGACTTACAGTTTGGTCAATTCGTTGGCTACCCCTACCGGATCCACATCGGAAACCGCCCGCGTGGATGTGATCAATCCGACCGCTCCTCTAAATCAACGCTTCGCGCCTCCGGCACAAGGGCCGCCCGCGCACATCGGCAACCTCGGGAAGAACACGCTCACCGGGCCCGGAGTAAACAATTGGGACATCTCTCTCTACCGCACAGTGAACTTCACCGAAAGCGGTCGCGTGAGGGCGGAGTTCCGCTTCGAAACGTACAATACCTTTAATCACACCCAGTACTCGGCCTACGATACGGGGCTCAAGTTCGATCCTGCCGGTAATCAAACCAATCCGCTGTTCGATCTTCCAACCACCAACCGGCCTCCTCGCCGCGTGCAGCTCTCTATTCGCGTAAAATTCTAGAAGTTTGATTTTTGCGCCATTGTTCCTAGCGTTTGCCGCCGGTTCCGATTACGCGGGATCGGCGGCTTGCCAGCCCTGCCACCCTTCCGAGTTTGCCGCTCAATCAAGATCCGGACACGCGAAAGCGCTGTCAAGATCCAAATCTCCGCAACCGGGCGAATGGGCTTTTGGCGCGGGTAGTCAAGCGATAACTTTTGTCCGTCGGGAGTCCAACGACAGCTATCGTGAATTAGGGCGGAGTTGGTACGCGGCTACTAAGAATTACGCGCGCACTCCGGGGCACCCTACAGAAATCGGTCTTACTTACCGCACGTTCGATCCCGCAGCCGGAATCCTCTCTTGTTTCGGATGTCATTCCACCGGACCGGTCTCTTTCGCGAAGGACGGAGCCATCGTTCCACATGAACTGGGCGTTCATTGCGAGACATGCCACGGCCCTTCGGCCGATCACGCCCAAAATCCATCGAGTGTGCGACCTGCCAAACCGCCGGTCGCCGACGGTGAAGCGGTGAATCAGTTTTGCGGCGCGTGCCATCGTATGCCTGCTCCTACGGGTGGAACGCCGAACTTGCGCGACCCTTGGAACGCTCGCCACCAACCGTTGTTGCTAGCGGAGAGTAAGTGCTTCAAGGCAAGCGCCGGTAAGCTGACGTGCTTGACTTGTCATTCTCCTCACGACGATTTGAATCGCGACCCGGTCAGCTACAACGGAGCGTGCGTGACTTGCCACGCATCCGTCAACCATTCGATTTCTATCACCGGAAAAGCTTGCGCGACATGCCACATGGAGCCGGTCGCCGCGCAAAGGAATCTGGTCTTCACCAGCCACCGAATCAGCGTTGCGCGAGAAACTCCGCGAGCGTCTGCTCGTCCTTGACCGTTTGCGCATGAGTTGGTCCGTAGGCTGCGCGATCAATGGCGACCGTTTGGCGGAAATATCGCTCGGCTCCAGCGCGGTCTCCTTTCGCTTGAAGGCCGAACGCAAGAATCGTTGCCGCAAGGGCGGTTCGTGGATGGTCCGGCCCCAGCGCCTCTTCGAAAATCGATAATGCATCCCGCGCCACTCGAACGGATTCATCGGGTTGGTTCGCATTTAACAGCAGCCCCGCCAAGTTCGCTTCGGTAGTTCCGGTTTGTGGATGCCGCAGACCTAAGTTACGACGATTCAATGCCGCGGCTTGACGAAGCAACGGAATCCCCTCGCCAGGCGGAACGTCTTGAGCAAGTGCTTCCAGAATATCGGCGCGGGCGATTAGCGCAATCGCTTTTCGGTAGGCGGTGATTGCCTGGTCGCGCTTACCCGTTGCGTCATAGAGGTGGCCCAATCGATCGAAGGCTCGCGGAGCAAGCGTACGGTCCCTTGCGGCTTGCAAAAGAAGTGGTTCGGCGTCGCCGGCGTTGGACACCAGAGCCAACTCAATTGCATCGGACGCGGAGCCGCTTAATCGGAGTGCCTCCGCTAACGGTGTGCGGGCGGCATTTGGGTCACCATGCCGGGCGAGGTAGAGGCCGAGATCTCGCGCGGAAGAAGCCGTGCGTTCGCGTGCAAATCGCTCTTCGAACAACTGGCGCAAACCCGACGATTCCGGCTGGAGCGAGAAGAGAATCAGAAGAGGAAGCATGGCTTGGGTCCACATCGTGTGCCCCCGGTTAGGGTTGGGTCGGTCTCAGGTATGGGCCAGGACGGTTTTGGGTCGTCTTGGGATCGGCGTGGGTTCGGCATTTTTCGGCATTGGTCAGTAGAATCAACTACTTGTTGGGTTTGGGTATGTGTTGTCTACCTTCCTTTCCGACTGCCCGCTGCGTTTCGTCGATTATGTGCGAACGACATTCAATTTCCTGATTCATTATCGGACGGAGTCGGACGATAATCGGGAGAGATATCAGCACGGAATTGCATAAGGTATTGAAACTACTGGGTATCTGCCCGTGTCATTTTCTTTTCCGGTTGTGGGAACGGTTTTCGTGAAGCAGATTTTACAACCACTTTTGTGCCGATAGGCCCGGATGTGTCGATCGTCCTTAGGGCAAGTATTTTTGGGGAATCGGATTACCCGGCCGCTCGCTATCCCAATAAATGGAGACCACCCAATACCGGTCTCCGTCCTTCAACAACTGAAAGCTGTTGATCCCACGCGCGAACGGTGTGGAATCATCGGCGCCGCGGCGCGATTCGTAGGTGGTGAAAACATGTACGATGTTGCCGAAACTTTCGATTTTCTGGGCGATCCCCCGCTCAAAAAAGCTATTAGTCTGGAAGCCGGCGGACGCGCGCTCGATATATTGGTCAACCGTCATGGGCCGGAGATCGGCGTGGCCGCCCGGCAACGCAACCGTCGGCGCTAAGCGACCGTCCGGCACGAACAAAGAACGGAATCGATTCCAGTCGCGCTCCTTCCCCTTCGGCCCAGAGATGACATCGTAAGTAGCGGCAACAATCGCGTTGACGGATTTTACATCCTCGAGGTTAGCCTTAGGCCAGCTCGAATTGCCCGCGATGGATGTCGGCGGCGCCTGTGCGATAACGGAGCTACCGGTAATAGCGAGTAGAAATGGCGCTATTTGCATACCGTATTGTATGCCGCGTTCCTGTGAAGAGATGAATGAAACGGATTCGCAAATCAATTTTTCCACGCTGGACTCATCGTCCAAATCGGGAGGAGGTAATTGGCCTCCGTGAATCCTCCCATTCGTCCCGGCATCTTAGATGGTGCAAGGAACCCACATGAAAGCTGTTGTTCTGCACGAGTTCGGTCCGCCATCCAATCTGAAATATGAAGACCACATCGATCCAAAGATAAACGACGACGAGGTTCTGATCGCCGCAACGGCTGTAAGTGTGAATCCGGTCGATTGGAAAATCAGATCCGGTTCCGTGCAGCATCGCATGCCGGTCCAACTCCCGATTATTCTGGGCCACGATGTGGCTGGCGTTGTGCGCGCCGTGGGTGCGAAAGTCAAGAATTTCGCTCCTGGCGACCGCGTGATGGCCTTCGCTGCGCAGACATACGCGCAGCTTTGTGTTGTGAAAGCCGCCGACCTCACGAGCATTCCCGAACTCTTGACGTTCCAGCAGGCCGCCGCCATTCCCCTGGTCGCGCTTACCGGCGATCAGCTGATGCGCGATGCGACCAAAGCGCAGCACGGCCAAACGGTTCTGCTTACCGGCGCGCTCGGCAGTGTGGGCCGCATGGCGGCGTTCGCTGCCTGGGAGATCGGTGCGAAAATCATAGCCGGCGTGCGTAAAGACAAGCTCGGCGAAGCCCGCAAACTGCCCGGCATTGTGGATGTGGTCGCTCTCGATGACGAAGCGTCGTTGGAGAGACTCGGCCAGGTTGACGCGGTCGCGAACACCCTCATGGGTGTCGTTACGACTAAGCTCATTTCCAAGATCAAGGAGGGGGGCATCTTCGGCTCCGTTGCCGACGTGCCCTCCAACGCATCGGAGTATCCCACCGTCATTGTGAATCGGATCCAGGCGCACAGCGACGAGAAGACGATCGCGCACTATGCGGAAGCCCTGAGTCGTGGGAAGCTCCTATTGCCTGTCGAACGCGTACTCACGTTGCAGGAGGCGTCCACGGCGCACCAGCTTGGCGAAAACGGTGGCATTGGCGGCAAAATCGTCCTGACTGTTGAGAGCTAAATTATCGTCCAGCAGCCGCGCAATGTGTCCAACCCCGGCAAATCGTCATCACACCAACACGACCGGCAAGCAAAGACGAACGTGCCGCCCAGAGCAAAATTGCTCGAAGGTGTCCGATAGAACGCTTTTGAATTAGCGCCATCCCAATGCGGGAGCAACGTGCGAAAGAATCGCCTCTATTACATGCACGTTGTACGCAACTCCCAACTGGTTCGGAACGGTGAGCAACAAAGTGTCCGCCGCGGCAATCGCTTCATCTTTCCGAAGTTGCTCGATGAGAACATTCGGTTCAGCCGCATAGCCGCGTCCAAATACCGCGC
>CAXSIG010000212.1:3156-8281 GCA_964237255.1 uncultured Bryobacteraceae bacterium | reverse complement strand
CGTCATGTCCTGTTTGGGGAGCAACGCGGGAAGGTGGATTGCTTTCGCAGCCCATCCGCGATGACGAAGAATTCCGCCCGCGGGGGTCGTTGCGGGAACGTTGCCGACGAATTTGACGGCAAGGGGGTCTTTCGTTGGAGCTTGTGCGAAGGTGCCCTCTACACCGTCGATTACCGGGGCAACGGTGATGTAACGGTTCAGCGCCTCGCGGCAAGGGCCATGCATGGAGCGTGCCGCCGCTCCGACTTGATCGTCGCTATACGGCGTGATGTCTTCGAGAAAGAAGTCCAGCATGCGCCCGTCCCGCTGAAAGATTCCGAGCAGTTGGAGAGCGCCGTCTGAAACTTTGACCACGGGCGGTGGCGGGGGGGCCGGCTTTTCGTCTTTCTTTCGAAACAAACCCAATTCGGTCATCAACTCCGGTGGTAGTTGACCGTGAGAGAGAAGGCCGAAAAAAGCGCGAAAGGCCATTGAAATCTTAGACATCGACAGTTTCAGGATAGCAACGGAAACTATCGGGAGTGAACCAGGGTAACCTGTTTAAGCCGGTCGAGTTGTTTGCGGGCCACTTCCGCCCAGGAGCTATCCGTATCCAGCTTCAGATATGCGCTCCAGTAACCGACGGCACGCATCTGTTCGCCGGTCTTTTCCGAGACAAGAGCCAGGTTGAAGTACGCGTCGGCATAACGGGGATCCAGTTTCACCGCCGCCAGGTAATGCTCACGCGCCAGACGCGGGTCACCCTTCTCATCGTAGAGATTGCCCAGGTTGAATTCGGCAAGAGCATATTCGGGATCGGACTTCGCCGCTCGATGGTAAAGCTCTTCCGCGCGAGCCAGCTTCCCCATCCGGTAATAGATAGTGCCTAAGTTGACTAAGGCACCCGCGGCTTCCGGATTCAGTTCCACAGCCTTTTCATATGCTTCCAAAACTTCTTTGGCGGGTGCTCCCGTTTCTTCAAGCGATAGACCGTGCTGAAACCAGCCCTCCGCTTCTTTCTCAAGCACGGCGCGCTTCGGTTCCGGTTTACGAAGAAGCGTTGTAGCGGAAGAAACCGTTGGATCGAAGTTCAAGTGAAGTTGGCCGGTCAAGGCATCCATCTTGGAGCCGGCCAGCTGCACAGAGATAGAACCGCCTTCTGAATTGAGAGTAAGTTCAGAGAGCGGCTGCTTGATGTGGCTCAGCCTGCGGCGTAAGGAGGAAACCACCTGCATGATGCGCCGTGTTGCCACGTGCTTTTCACGAAGCTTCAGGAGCGTTCTTAGCGCGATGATATCGGCGAAGGTGAAGTGCGCTCCTCCTCCGATTAACTTTCCCCTCTCCCAACTGCGCAGCTGCCGTTCGGAAACAGACAGCATACGGCGCACGTTTTCCCGCGAGTACGACTGCTTGAGAGCGAGTGCCGCCACAATCCCGATGGTAACGTAGCCGGGGCTTAGAACGTGTAAGTGGGGGGCTTTATACCTTTCAAGCGCAAATAAACTTCGGCCTGTCCGCGATGGTGCGCGGTGTGCGTGAAGTAGGACCACAGGATTTCATTACCGCTCACCTGCTTTCCTTCCGTGCCGCTCATCTTAGCCATTTGTTCAGGCGTGAGAGAAGCAAGAGCTTTCGTGCAGAAGTCGAAACCGTCCTTCATATATGCTGTTACGGCCGCCTTATCAGTCGTTGCCGGTTTGGCTGGACCTTTCATCCCGCTAACTCGGCTGAAAGCACCGACGTCCGCCAGTACGATGTGCGTCATGAGCTCTCCGTAGGTCATCTCTTTCGGCTCGACCGTGGAAGGTGGAATATAGTCGTATCCGTCCGCAGGCATCGCGTCCGCCACCGCTTTGGTAAGAGCAATGGAAGCGGCCCAATGTTTGGCGGCGCCATCGGATTGAGCTTGAGCGGGTAAAACTAACCCACAAAGGGCAACTACAGCAAGTCGAAAGGAATACATAGGTTCTCGCGTACTATCCTACGAACCTAGAACGTCAACCGCAAGCCTACTTGCGCGCGGCGAGCGTTGGTACCGTCGGGAAAGGCCTGTGAAGCCGTTCCGCTATGGAAACTCGCAATCGGTGTCAGCGCCAAGCCCGATACCGTGTACTGCGGGGTGCGAATCGCTGTGTCGTAAGGCGTGTTGAAAATATTGAAGGCTTCGAAGTACAAATTGAGGTTCACGCGTTCGGAGAATGGAAATACTTTAGTTACACGACCATCTACGCGATAGACCTGGTCGATATCGAGTCCGTTGACCGGCTCGAACGGAACACGGCTGGAACCCCCCAGCCCGTTGATCGAACCGGAGAACGCCGCTCCGGTAAAGGCGCTTCCCGAAACACTGAGAGTTGCCGTCGCCGGCGGAGTGCTCTGCAGAGTTGTGATCTGCGAAATTTCCCAACCTTTCAGGAGGTATCTGGAAGCCCAACCGCTGCCAAAATTAATGATTGGCCGATAGATGGAATTGATCACCAGGCGGTGCCGGATATCGAGAGCACTGCTTCCTTTGTCTGCCGAGTAGTTACCGTTCTGGTAACTGCTGGGGCCGGCGCTGAAGAAGATGTTGTCGCCGCCGGCGCCCTGATTCAGATCGATTGCGTGCGACCAGGTATAGGCAAGAGAGCCCTGGAAACCCTTCGCAAAGCGCTTGTTCAGTTGGACAGCCAGTCCATCGTAGTAGCTAAGACCGCCGTTCTCTACCTGGTTAATGCGGTTGTAACGCGTGTCGACGCGATTTGCGAGCAAATATCCTGGCGTGGAGAACGTACCCACCGAGGCGCCGCTGGAATCTTTGATCGTGTAATTGATGTTCGGTCCGGGTGCGCCGGCATTGAGATCGCGTACCGTGTATAGCCGGACGCCTCGGCTCCAAAGATAGGAGATCGTCAGGCCGAGGCTGGATGTAAGCTGGCGCTCAATGGAGAAGTTGGCCTGGTGTGTATACGGGTTGCGAAAGTTCTTGTCGGCGAAACTGATACCGGTCGTGCCCAAAGGCGGCGTACGGTCGAGATTTGCCAGGTTATTCGGAAAAATCGGGCCAATGGCCAGATCGGCCGGCTTGGTGATATCCAGCGTCAAGGCGCGTTGATAAACGTTGTTATTGATGAAGAAGGTATTGATCAGGCCTGTTTGGAACCGCGCATAGAACATGCCATATCCGGCCCTGACAACGGTCTTTGCGTTAAGCGAATAGGAGGCGCCTAAACGCGGCGCGAAATTCTTGCCGGGCGAGTTGATCTTACCGGTTTGGGCGTAATCGGGATTCACCAGTTTAGGCTGTGGAATCGACGAATATTCGTAGCGCAACCCGTAATTCACGGTCAACTTCGGAGTCACTTTGAACTGGTCTTGCGCGTAGAATCCGTAATCGTTCAAGGTGGTGTCTACAATACCGTTGCCGAAGCGTTGGGAGTAAGTGCTGTAATTGCGCGCGCCGGTCGTGTTGGCGCTGAAGTCCTGTGCAAAGGCGGTGAAACTTGTGTACGTATAGGTGCCGTATTGGTTTGATAGCTGGTTTTGATAGTCTTCCGTGGAGTTGATATCGACGCCGAACTTCATTGTGTGGCGGCCGCGGATGATGTTCAAGTTGTCCGCATATTCAAACCGCTGTTCGCTGGGATTAATACGCGGGTAGCTGGTGGCATAACCCAAGTTCGTTACGCTGGCAACGGTGAGACCGGCCTTCCCTAACGCGGGCGTAAGAAAGTCCGAGCTTGCATCGTCGGCAAGACGATCTTTAAACCAGCCGAAACGGGCTTCGTTAACTGTCGAGGAGTTGATGATACTTGTCCAATTGGCTCGTCCGTAGCGGGTACGTACCGTTGAATTGGCGTTGTTCCCAATTCCGTTGCCGTTATTTAAAACGGCCTGCGTTTGGATACCGTTCGGCGAAACCCAGCGCAGATAATTCGCGCTGAAGGAAAACGTATTCCTCTCGGAAGGACGCCAGTCGATTTTACCGAAAGCGAGGTCTTGATCCACCGTTCGTGGGATTGTGCCGAAGTTGCGGGTGGTGACAAAGTTGACGGCCGCCGAGCATTGGGCAGCAGTCGCCGGAGCGCCGCACGTCGGTTGCCCATTGGTTTGCGTGTTCTGGAAAACACCATTCGCGTTAAATAGCGGAGCGCTGGTTACCGATGCGATCAGCGGAAAACTGCGCTTGGTCTTCTCGTAATTCAAAAAATAGAAAATTTTGTCTTTTTTGATTGCGCCGCCAATGGAGCCGCCGGCTTGATGACGCCACTCGGGCGGATTGAAATTCGCATATCGGTCACGCGCATTCAGTGTGCGGTTACGGAAAAACCAATAAGCTGTGCCGTGAATGGCGTTGGTTCCGCTACGTGTCACGGTGTTCACTACGCCGCCCGAAGCGCGTCCGTACTCGGCCGCGAAGTTGTCCGAGATTACCTGAAACTCCTGGACCGCGTCTTGTGAAATCTGGCTTGAGATGCGTGTGCGGCCCGCGTTCTCGTTATAGAACTGGTCCGTCGTGTCATTACCATCGGTCAGGAAGGAATTGCCACCCGCAACGCCGCGGAAGCTAATGAGCCCGAAAGTTCCATCGGGAACTACGGCGGGCGTCAGCAATACAAAAGAATCGACGCGACGTCCGTTGATTGGAAGGTCCACGATCTGTCGGCTGTCTACCAGTTGCGAAACATCGGTCTTTGTGTCGTCAACGACGGGCGCTTCCGCAGTAACATCCACCTGGGTGGCGGATGCGGAGACGCCTAAAGTGATGTTCAGATCTAAATTCTGTCCAACCGTCAACACTACTTGTTTGACTTCATGGGTCGCGAAACCGGCCTTTGATACCGTGACCATGTAGCCATCGGACGGAACGAGCGCGGGCGCCGTAAACAGGCCGCTACCGTTAGTTTCGAGCGAGCGTCGGATACCCTTCGATTCGTTCGCGACAACAACCGTTGCGGCGGGGACTGCGGAGCCGCTTGCATCGCGAACGGTGCCGGAGATTCCAGCTAAACCCGCTACCGCCTGGGCGAAGACGGACGACGATCCCAGGCACAACAGTAGAAGAAGTCTTGTGGTGTTTTTCATAGCTCCTGAGTGTTCTCTAAAGAATAGCCGAAGGACCGTTACAAACCGGCAAAAATCTTAGGAAAAACGGCTATTTTGCTTG
>CAXSIG010000212.1:0-3146 GCA_964237255.1 uncultured Bryobacteraceae bacterium | reverse complement strand
GTGGTGTTTTTCATAAGCTGAACGTTAGTCTCAGAATAGCTTGCGCCCGGTGACAAACACGTGAAACTGCCGCAAAAAATCAGGGTATTTTCCGGCGGCAACTGATTCAAGAATCAGTAACTTACGTCTCCGTAATTTGGAAGTAACAGCAAGTGCTTATTTTTGAGTGGACTTTCGACTTTTATTCGCCGTACAATCGGGCATGGCTCTGACTCGAAGGCAGAAAGAAGTAGTAGATTTCATTTCGAACTTCGTCGATGAAAATGGCTACAGCCCCAGCTACGAAGAAATCGCGCGAGGGCTGGATTTGGCGTCGCTTGCCACCGTACACAAACACATCAGCGCTCTTCAAGCCAAGAATTACCTGCGGCGAGGCTTCAATCAGAGCCGGTCGATTGAGATCGGGCCGAAATACATCCAGGAGCAGCGACGGTACCGGCACGAAGTCGCGCTCGAAATTCCACTGTCGGGCCGTATTGCCGCCGGCACGCCTGTGGAAGCGGTAGAGCAACGCGCCACTTTGAGTTTCGCGGACTTCATCGGGTCCAAAGATACCTACGCGCTCGAGGTGCGAGGGGACTCGATGATTGACGATCATATCTGCGACGGCGACATGATCCTGGTAGAAAAAACGGAGCAGGCTCGCGACGGAGATATTGTGGTCGCTCTTGTCTCCGGGGCCAACACAACGCTGAAACGATACTACAAAGAAGTAAACGGATCGGTACGGCTACAACCTGCGAACTCTACTCTCAAGCCCATCATCGTCCATCCGCGCGACCTTCAGATTCAAGGCCGCTTGATGGCGGTACTGCGGAAGTATTAAGCCTTAGCCGCGCGGCGCTGACGCACTTCTTGTTCGGCGCGAATCCAATCTTCGTCCTGAGATCCGCCTTGAAATCCGCGCGACTCGGAATATAGATATGCCGTAATCTCGACATCTTCGCGTTCGGAAAGTTGTGGGGCCACGACCTGTTCCGATTGAGCGGGTGCGACTTTCTCTTCGACAACAGGCGTTTGAGCCTTGCTATGTTTCGCGGTTGGGTTACGCTTCGGCTTAAGAGATTCGACGCGCGCGGCCGCTGCTCCCAGAGCGGATCCAACCTGAGTTACCACTGTCTTTTTCGTTGCCATCTTCCTGACTATTTTATCGTTTGCGTCCTGAAAACTTAGGAAAATTCCAATAGATTGCATCGATACGGACGATAATGCCACCGCATACCCGTGATAAGTTACGTAACATCTAAATCTTCTTCGCGAGACATTTCTTCGCCATACTAAGAACGTGCAGGCGTTCCACGACCCCAACACAGCCGTGCTGGTTCTGGCGATTGGGCTACTGGGCATTCTTTTCGAATTTCACGCTCCTGGCTCCGTGCTTCCCGGTGTGATTGGGGCTGCACTGGTCCTTCTTGCTGCCGCTACGCTGTCACGTTATCCGCTGAGCCGGGGAGCGGTTATTCTGATCGCCATCGCAGTGCTGATGCTTCTGATCGAGGTGAAGGTCTCTTCGCATGGCGTTCTGGCCGGATGCGGAGCGTTACTCCTTGCTTGCGGCGTCTATCTGCTGATCGATTCACCCGACCCGGCGGAGCACATCGGGATCGCAACGTCGTTCGCTGTTGTGCTGCCCATCGCTATCCTGACCGCTTTTTTGCTTACCATCGCGGCTCAGGCGCGGTCGACCAAGCTGGCGACGGGATTACACAGCTTGATCGGGAAGACAGGGACCGTCGCGGACGCTTCACGGCTTCGCGTTTTCATCGGCGGCGAGTATTGGAACGCGCGTTCCGCGTCCCAATTGGAACGGGGAGCCGTGGTTCGTGTAGACTCGGTTGCCCACATGGAGTTATCGGTTAGCGCACTGCACGATAGGATGGAAACGTCATGATCGGATTGGTGGTAATTCTTTTCGTTGGGCTGTATCTGCTTTCTTCGATCAAGATCCTGGCCGAGTACGAACGCGGGGTAATTTTTCGTTTAGGGCGGATGCTAGGCAGCGAGAAAGGTCCAGGTGTGATTTTGGTGTTCGCGCCCATCGATCGCATCGTGAGGGTTTCGCTGCGGATCGATACGCTGGAAGTGCCGCCGCAAGACATCATTACGCGGGACAACATTTCGGTTAAGGTCAACGCGGTTATCTTCTTTCGCGTGGTGGATCCGAAGCTGGCGGTGATTGCGGTATCGAACTTCCTCTTTGCCACATCGCAACTCGCGCAGACAACGCTTCGGAGTGTTCTCGGCGAGGCTGAACTCGATGAACTATTGAGCCAGCGCGAGAAGATGAACCTGCGTCTTCAGGCGATCCTGGACGAACACACAACTCCCTGGGGAATTAAGGTGACCATGGTGGAAGTCAAGCAGGTGGATCTTCCGGAACAGATGATCCGGGCGCTTGCGAAGCAGGCCGAAGCGGAACGAGACCGGCGCGCGAAAATCATCCATGCGGAAGGCGAATACATGGCTGCGGAAAAATTAGCGATGGCGGCCGAAGTGATTCAGCGCCAGCCCGCCGCGTTGCAGTTGCGGTATCTGCAAACGTTGGTGGAGATCGGCGTCGAGAAGAATACGACCATCGTGTTTCCCCTGCCTATCGATCTAATTTCCGCAATCCAAAACGCACTTCCAAAAGGACAGTAAAGATAGCGAATGGCACGTACGGATCATGAGCAGGAACTTGTCCTGGGCAACAAACAACTACTGAGCGCATTCTTCGTCGTTGTCTGTTTGCTAGCAGTGTTTTTTACGGCTGGGTACATTATCGGCAGCAACTCGAATAAGAAGCAGGGAGCGACGTCGGACGCGTCGGCGAATGCAAGCCCGGCGACGGAAGCGGCGCAGCGGGTGACGGACCGAACGACGGAAACGGCTCCGCCGAAGATGGACCCGGAACCGGTGGTAACGCCAAAGGCTCAGGATCCCGAATCGTTGTGGACGGCGACGAAGACAACCGAGAAAGTGAAAGAGGCGGAACCGGTTGGAGCCGTCGCAGCACAGGTTACTCCGGGCCACCAGTACCTACAATTGATGGCCGTGAAACGACCGGTTGCGGACAACATGGTGAAGCTGTTGAAGGGCCGCGGTTATCCCGCGCTGTTGGGAGAGAGCTCTAAGCCCGAACTGTTCCGGGTGCTGGTTGGGCCGTT
>CAXSIG010000211.1:0-8293 GCA_964237255.1 uncultured Bryobacteraceae bacterium | reverse complement strand
ATCTGGCGGACCAGGGCGTTAAGTTGGTGGTTGCGCCTTGCGGTGCGCTCCTGGAGCATATTACCGATCGAACGCGGCTGGTTGCGATCAGCTCCGTCGTTTATTCGAACGGCTACACCGCGCCTATCGAGGAAATTGGAAAGTGCTTGCGCGAACGAGGCGCGTTGTTTTTTCTGGATGGCACGCAGAGCGTTGGCGCGCTACGAATCGATCTGAGGAAAGTTCAACCATCCCTGTTCGCCGTCCACGGATATAAGTGGCTGTTGTCGCCGAATGGTGCTGGTTTTTTCTACGTTTCGCCGGAGATCAGAAAGACCTTGGTTCCATCCGTGATTGGATGGCGGAGCGATCGGGATTGGCGGTCGGTGGAGTCGCTGCATCATGGGGCGCCGCGCTTTTCGGATTCGGCCGATAGGTATGAAGGCGGGATGCTGAACTTTTCGGCGTTGTACGCGATGGGCGCGACTGTCGAGATGATGTTGGAAATCGGGACAGATCGAATCGAGGAGCGCGTCCTGGAGCTTGGGCGGCATGCACGGGAGATCGTTCAAGGCGAGGGTGCGGCTGTCGCTAACGAGGGGTCGCCCATTGTGTCGGCGGACTTTCCCGATTCGAAGCGATTGGCCGAGCAGTTATACAAGGAGGGAATCGTGGTTGCGGCGCGGCATGGGAAGCTGCGCGTATCGCCGCACTTTTATAACAACCACGAAGATCTGGACCGCTTCGCCCAAACACTTCGCCGGTTGCGATAGCCATGATCATCGTCGCCGCGCTGTTCACGCTGGCGATGGTATATGCTTCGGGGACGCTGATATTCCCCGCGACCCCGCTTCCACGGGTGATTCGTTTCGGTCTCGGGGCTGTTGCAGTGAGTCTGGTTGTATTTCTCCTGTTGCTGGTTGGGTGGGGACGCGCGGTGGTGTTCGTCCCATTCGGCGCGGCGGTAATTGCGACGGCGTTGTGGAGGCGTGCAGCTGTCGCCGGTGCGCCTTATGGCATTTCGGGCCATTGGTATCTTTGGGTCTCCTTCGCGGTTTATGGGGTGATGTACCTGCTGGTAGCGCTGGCGCCCGAGATTCAGCCAGATGCTGTGGTTTACCACTTGGGGCTTGCTGCGGAGTATTCGCGCCTGGGGCACTTTTCATCTCGGATCGGCTTTTACGAATTGATTCCGCAAGGCCTGGAAATGCTGTTCACAGTTGCGTACACGCTTGGTGGCGGGTCGGCGGCGAAGCTGGTGCATTTTGCATTTTTCCTTGCGACCGTGCCCTTGATTCAAGCGCTTGGCGAATTGCTCGGCATCGGTCCCTGGAAGCGGTTCGCGGCGGCGCTGCTCTACTTTGCCATGCCGGTGGCGGGGATTACGGGAACCTGCACTTACAACGATGCGGCGTTGGTGTTCTTTACCGTAGGCGCGCTCTACCTGACGACCCTATGGGCTCAGGATAGGTCGCCTGCGGTGCTCTGGTGTGCTGGATTGTTCGCGGGATTTTGTTATGGCATTAAGTTCACGGGCGGATTCGTCGCTCTAGCCGTGGCAGCGGCAATTGTGTTTCTGGCGCAGCGCGCGAGGCCCTTCTTCGCCGTAAGTGCAGCAGCCGTGATCCCTGTACTGCCTTGGATGATACGCGCATATACGCTTACCGGGAATCCCTTCGCGCCGCTAATGAATGCGTGGTTTCCCAACCCATTTTTTAACGCTGCGTCCGAACATGCGGTATCGGTGGCGGTTCGATCGTATCCGGCCTTTACGTTGATGAAAGCGCCATGGGAGTATGCGGCGGGAGGTGGACTGCAGGGTGTGACCGGTCCGGTTTTGATCGCTCTACCGATTGCGCTGTTTGCATGGCGACGCCGGGCTGGCCGAATACTCCTGACGGCAATCGCGGTCACCTTGTTGCCATGGTTGCTGAATGCCGGGACCAGGTTCCTGATGCCTTCTGTTCCCTTTGCCGCGCTGGCGATGGCGGATATTCTTCCCGTCAGCCTGCTGTCAGTTGTCCTGGCTGCTCAGTTGATCGTTAGTTGGCCATCTGTTCTGAATCGTGTTGAAGCGCCCTACGCATGGTCGATTCGCGAGATTCCGTGGAGGGCCGCGATGAGATTGGAGAATGCGGCCGATTACCTGGAACGTTCGCTCCCCAGTTATTCCGCTGCCCGATTGGTGGAGTGGGGGACAGGTGCGCAAGACCGCGTGCTTCTATTTACGGGCGTGCCCAAGTGCTACACCGCTCGGAATGTTGTGGCATTTTGGTCCTCAACAAAGGAACAGGTGTTGGCGGAGGCTTTGCAAACGGCATTGCAGCCACCGGAAATGGTTGTGGCTACTGCGCGGTTGCCGCTAGAGCCGTTAACTGGAATTCGGTTAGCGGCAAACAAAGAATCGGCGGAAGAATTTCGCGTTTTCGAAAGCGAAGGTCCCGCGTCCCGATTCAGTGCGTCGCCGAATCCCTCCGAGGTTGCTCTTGCGCACGATCGCAACCTGGCGACTTCCTGGCGGTCTCGCTCCCCGGCAGAGCGCGGTATGTTTATCGAGGCTGAGTTCGATAGGGCAACGATGACCGATAAGCTAGAGATCCGGATGGCTCGGAGTAGCGTGCAGACTCAGCTGCAGGTCCGATCTCGGGATGGGAAGTGGCGCACGGTTTTCGATTCTATTTCCTGGAAGTCGATTCCAGCTGTCGACCTTCGCCGGGAGGCTACAAGGGCGTTGCGCGATGCTGGCTATCGCTTTTTACTCACGCAGGGGGGTGAAGTGGGACTCGACCTGATTGGGAAGGACATGTTGCGTCATCCGGAAGAGTGGAATGTTCGGGACCGCGGCAATGCCGACGGCGTCCATCTCATCGAGATTCTATAGCCCGTTTTCCGGGAACTTGAGAGAATCGGAACATGCCTTTTCGCACCGGCGCAATCACCGACGAATTCTCTCCCGACCTGGAAACTTCGCTTCGCAGTATGCAGGAATTGGGCATGGAAGCGGCCGAGCTACGGATGGTATTCGGAAAGAACATCATCGATCTAAGCGACGAAGAGGTGCGGCGCGCCGGAGATATGGTGGCGCGGTATGGCATGACTACGGTTGGAATCGCTTCGCCGCTGCTCAAATGCACGCTTCCCGACGCACCACCGGTGGATGAGCGGTTTCAGCAGGACATGTTCGCCGCCAAGCATTCATTTGAAGACCAACCGCGGTTGACGGAACGGGCGTTCGCGATTGCGGACATGCTGGGCAGCAAAATCATTCGCGTATTTTCTTACTGGCGGGTGGTGGAACCGGAGAAGGTGTTCAACCGTGTAATCGCCGCGCTGGAGGCGTTGGGCGAGAAGGCGGGCACGCGAGGTTTGACGATCGGGTTGGAAAATGAGCACGCCTGCAATATCGCGACGGCAGCGGAATCCGCGCGGGCATTGGCCGCTATTGAATCACCGCATGTGCAATTGGTTTGGGACCCGGCGAATGCTTACGTCTCCGGGGAAAATCCGTTCCCAGAGGGGTACGGAAAGCTGCCCGTGAAGCGCATCGCTCATGTGCATGCCAAGGACTGTACGATGGAGGGTCACAAACCGATTTGGGGTCCGCTAGGAGAGTGCGACGTGGATTGGCGCGGACAGATTGCGGCGCTTGAGCGAGATGGGTATACGGGGTATCTCAATTTAGAAACGCACTGGCCGGGGCCGGATGGGAACAAGCATCAGGCGAGTATGATTTGCGGGCGGAACTTGGTGGAGATGGCTAAACTCTAACGCTATGTTGGGAGCAATGCGTTAGGCTGTCAGCACAATTTGCTAATTCGCCATCGGCTCGCCGAAGCTGGCAATGCCGATGTGCGTTCTTCCGTCCTTTTCTTTGATCCCGATGATACGCTTCCTGCCGCCATCATTGTGGCTTAGCTCGCCCTTGTCGTTCGTTCGCCATTCCGGCAGCTTGACGTTGTACCATTCGCGAACCTTAGAGGGCGAGTCATCAGTAACGAAGTCGGCTCCCGCTACGGAGAGTTGCTTTTGGTTGCCGTTCCATTCAAAGTCAAGAACCGCGCCTCCGCTGTTATTCTTAGTTCTTTCCGCTCCGGGGTAGATCGGCACATTGCCTAAATCGACTGCGGCGTTCTCCCGTCCTTCCACACCCACTGAACCAAACGGCGTTTCCACCCGTACGCGGCCTCCAGACTCCGACTCCTGCTTGTGGATGCGGATATTCGGCACAATGTAGCCCACCGCTATTACGCCCAACAGAACCAAAACCAACGCTGCGATCAGCAAACCTTTCAACATCCGCCCGTTCCCCTCTCCATTACAAACGAAATTTCATACCAGGAAGTTCCGCCGCTCCGTTCGATGCAGAGAAGAGTTCTAAAGTCATTGCGCCAAAGTCGATACTCATGCCACCGGTTTGCTTGAATAGGTCCATACCGAAGTTGCCCACGCAGCATTTTGGCCCGATCGGTTTGAGAAGCACGTGGGCGCGACCGAGCACGACATCCGAGCCTCCCAGGCGAATTTTGAGTCTCGGTATGGTGACGGACGGAAACTTCTCTGCGTGTCCAACCCCGCGGACCGTGGTGAAACCTTTCTTTCCCGATTGACTTAGAAGGCTCACAAACTGGTCGGCGAAAGGTTGATACAAGTCAGTGCTGACCGCGCCCGTATCCACCGTCGCGCGAATGTTTTGTCCTTGTGTACTGGCGGTGACCACCAGATGGTCATTGTCGAAGACAAGATTGGAGGTCTTCGCGTCAAATGGAGCAGACGCCTGCGCCACATCAAGCCCGCCTGCCGCGTGCCAACGAAGTGTTTTCAAGCCCATTAATAGCGGGATACCGATAATGCCCTTTCGTTCGCGCGGCAAGTGGGACCAGGGCTCCTCGCGATCCGGGAAAACGGCAAATGAGACATCCCGGAAATGGGTGTTGCCGATGACGACGTTCGCTGCGACCGTTGTACGGAAGCCGACTTGGGCGCCAGCTGATTGTCCCATTTTTCCCGATGAATCCTGGATCTTCAAACCGAGCCTATCCGCCTCCGACTCGCTCATGCAGGAGATCCACGCGCCGGTGTCGAAGAAGTACGTTGCAGGCTTGCCTTCGATCGACATAGGTATGAATATGCTCCCTTTTTCGTGCGTGATATTCGAGGGGCTGGTGGCTCCGTATTCCTGATTCGGAAGTCCACGAAATCCGTTCATCGTCAGTTGCTCTTGGGCGTTTTCCTTTTTTTCCGGAAACGAGATCCATCGTTTTTCCATGACGGCAACCAGACTTCGGTATTGCCCTCGGTAGAAATACAAATGGCTAAGCCATTCATAAGCTTCGTAAGCCTCGGACGACCGTGGATCGGCAGCGATGACTTCCTGAAGTAATCGCTCCGTCTCCTTTGGATCCCGATTGAACGTGACACCCGCCGCTCCGCGCTGCAGTTCGGAGTCCTGCACGCTGCAGATCGCGGGAGCAAATACGAGGAAACAACAGATTACAGACCGCGTCCGCACGGAAGCATGTTAGCGTTTCTTGAGATGGAAAAGCTAAACCTGCTGTTGGTCCGGGGTGCGAATGAGTCTCCTGTGCCGTTCCTGGACAAGATGCCCTCAGATGTCCATGTCACCGAAGGAGAGAAGGCGGAAGATTTCGCGGGCGCGGTTGCCGAGGCGGATGCGATTTTGAGTTGGGCCGCTAAGCGTGCGGTGCTGGAAACGCTGCTGCCGAAGGCGAAGAAATTGCGATGGATCCACTCGCGATCCGCGGGTTTGGATAGCTTGCTCTTTCCGGCCTTGGTGGCGAGCCCGGTTCCGCTAACGAACGGTCGCGGTGTTTTCAGTCAATCTCTGGGTGAATTTGTGCTCCTGGGCGCGTTGTATTTCGCCAAGGACATTCCCCGCATGTTGCGGAATCAAAAAGCTGGGCGGTGGGAACAATTCAATCTGCATGAGATCAGCGGCCAGACGATGGGCATCGTCGGTTATGGCGATATCGGACGCGCCTGTGCGTGGCGCGCGAAAGCGATGGGGATGCGGGTGCTGGCCGTGCGGCGACGGCCCGAGCTATCGGCAGACGATCCTCATGTAGATCACGTGTACGGCTTTGACGGCTTGTTGGAGATGGTCCCCCAATGCGATTACGTAGTAGCTGCCGCGCCGCTCACTCCCGAAACCAGAAGCCTGGTGGGGAAACAGGTTTTCGAATCAATGAAACCGGAGGCCATCATCATGAACGTGGGACGCGGTCCCGTGATCGATGAGCCTGCGATGCTTGAGGCATTGATCTCGAAGCGCATTCGGGGTGCGGCGCTCGATGTCTTCACCGTGGAACCGCTTCCCGACGGGCACCCGTTTTTCAGCATGGAAAACGTTCTTTTGTCTCCTCACTGCGCCGACAATACGCAGGATTGGCTCGATCAGGCCATGCTGTTTTTTTACAAGAATCTGGAACGGTTTCAAAAAGGCGAGCCACTTGAGAATATCGTGGATAAACAGGCTGGCTACTGACCGATAAAACGAGAGTAAGCGGATCGCGCTACGCCTGGATCCGTTGTGCCTTTGACGATCGCGCGGCCATCGGGAAACACCGTGATCTCGAATTGTGCGTTGGTGAACCGAAGTGCAAACTCGTTACGGCGTACCTTGCCTAAGTCGTTCAGGGAACGCTCAAGCGTGCTGAGATCGATTGGCTTGTCGGCATGAATCTGAACTGCATTACGTCCGCATAGGCTGACCGGAGCCCGATGTTTGCCATCCAGCCACTCGAACTCGCGCCGTCCGCAGGCTGGGCAGTTCGGGTCGCGCTCCGGCATCGGAGACTCGCGAATTCGATTGGTCCAAAAATCGGCTGTAAAAATATCAGGTCGAAGCGCGTCGCCATTTCCCGAAAGCAATTTGAGCGCTTCGTTTGCTTGGACGGTCGCGATAAACATAGTGACCGTACCAAGCACTCCGGCAGTTTCACACGTGGGTTGAACGCCCGGCGGAGGGTCAGGATAAATGCATCGAAAGCAAGGACCATTCCCAGGCAAAATCGTTAGAGAGATTCCATAGGTGCCCACGGCCGCTCCGTAGATCCAGGGCGTGCCCGAACTCACCGCGTAATCATTGATCAGGTATCGGGTTTCGAAGTTGTCAGTCGCATCGAGTATCAGGTGGGCTCCCTCGCAAGCATCGCGGATGGTGCGCGGTTCCAGGTCAATCACCTGGGGATGAACTTGAATTTCACTGTTAATAGACGCAATCCGGCGCGCGGCGGCGATGGCCTTGGGCGTACCCGCGAATGCATCCGCTTCGTCAAATAAGAATTGCCGATGCAGGTTACTTTGCTCTACAAAATCGCGGTCGATCAGCGTGAGACGGCCAACTCCCGCTCGCGCCAAAGATTCCGCTTGTACCGTGCCCAGAGCGCCGCAGCCGGCAATCACCACATGGGACGCGGCTAATCGCGACTGTCCGGTTTCGCCCCATTCGGGCAAGCGGATCTGTCTGGCGTAGCGGTCGTTTGAGGCTGGAAAATCGATAACATCAGGGTAACAACGGTACGATGAATAGGGTGATTCTTCGCATTGCCGCAGCGGCATTATCGTGCTGCGCCTTCCTGTTGGCCGATGCTCAGCAATATGAGGGCAAGAAGATCGCCGTCATCAATTTCGATCCGGTGGAGCAGCCCATTGACTCTTCCGAATTAAGAAGTATTCTGCCGCTTAAGCAGAACACACCGCTTCGTCCGCAGGATGTGAAAGCGTCCATCGAACGTCTTTTCGCCACCGGGCGATATCGCGACATTGAGGTAAACGCGTTTTCGGCGCCGAATGACGAAGTCTCGATTCAGTTCAAGACGAAAAAGAATTGGTTTATCGGGCACGTGTCGGTCAGCGGCGATATTGCCGACCCTCCCAACCCCGGCCAGTTGGTGAATGCGTCGCGGCTGTATCTTGGAACTCCGTTTATCGAATCCGACGTACGGACCGCCCAGGGCAACATATCGCGGCTGCTAATCTCGAACGGCTTCTACGAGGCAGTGGTGAAACCGGAGTGGGAATACTCGGAAGTCGCCGAACAGGTGAACGTCAATTTCGTGATTATGCACGGGCGTCGCGCCCACTTCAACAGACCGGAATTGACGGGGCATGTGGAGCTGCCGGAAAAGACGGTCGTGAAAGCCACGAAGTGGAAGAAGCTGTTTCGCGATAAGTGGCAGCCCCTCACGCAGGCCCGCTTGAGGCGAGGACTGGAGGGCGTGCGAGCGAAGTTCGAGAAATCCGACCGCCTTTTAGCTACGGTGCAGTTGAAGTCACTCGAGTACAACAAGGACAC
>CAXSIG010000210.1:5394-8293 GCA_964237255.1 uncultured Bryobacteraceae bacterium | reverse complement strand
ACATAGGGGATCGTGGAATCGGAAACTGATCATGCAAAAGAATAATTAAGTGGAAGCATTCTGTTCCTTCGGCGATCTCCGGCGACGTGATCAGTTCTGGAAGATCACTCTCCCCCAACTCAAGCGGGTTCTGGTGCAAATTCAGCGGCGTGCCAATCTCGGCAAATTGTTTCTTCCACTACGGTTAGTCCGGTTACGCGGCCAGCGCCGCTTGCCAAAGTACCGGCATCGTTGCCGTGCCTCCACCGAGTTTTCCGAACTTGTACTGCCCTTTCTTGATCTTTGCCGCCAGTTCGCTGCCGCTGATCACGATCCCTGCCGTTCGAAAGCTCTTTAACCCGAGCATGGGTCGGAGTCGTTGCTTCACTCGCCGGTGATCCTGCTCGATGAGATTGTTCAGGTACTTGTTACTCCGGACGCGCACCCGCTTCAACAGTTCACCGTTTGCTTTTAGATCGGCCACTGCACGGTGCGAAGCCGCATACGCATCCAGCGTGATCTTCGTCGGCATCCGCTGGTTCTTGATCGCCTTGCGCAGAGAGGCTTTGCCTGCATTTACATCGCGGTTCCGGCTTAAATAAAACTCGCCAATTTTGCCCGCTTTGTCTACCGCCCGGTACAGATAACCAGCACGGCCGGACGCCTGTCGGGCTGCACTTTCGGACAGAATTTTATACTGCCACTAAATAATCGCGCGGCAATCTGTCTCAATGAGTTTGGAAGTTTTGCCAGGCCAAGGAGCACACGCGGACGGACTATTCTGCGGCTAAAGCCTTTACCGAACCGTGTGCGGCCATTTCACAATCCTGCATAGTACGCTGAGCGGCTGCACAGGCAAAGAATCACTGCATGACTATTCTGCTGGGAGAAATCGAGAAGGAGAACGGCATTTCCGCTAAACAAGCGTTCCTGTCCGACGTCAACTACCTTTCCGTTTCCGCACTACGAACGGAAGAAGTAATTGACGCCAAACAGACTTCCGCGATCGTGACGGTACTCTTTATGTGCACAGGGGAAAGGAAGCGTCTCGCAGGAGCACCGTCTCATCGAGGAAGAACTCCGGGTATTGCGCGCCTACATTAGAGACGAGCGCGGCACCATGCCAGGTTCGATGTTCCCCTCCCGCCAAGGGCTTCGCTGCATCACTCGCTTCCGACTAAACCAACTCATGAAGGAGTACTGACTCGCCGCTGGTATCGGCGCGAGAAAGCACATATGCAGGCTTTGGTACAGTCCTGCGGAACTCACTTGGCGGAGCGAGGAAACCAGCCTGACGCGATCCAGGATGGCTTGGCCATCGCGATTCCGCCAGCACCGATATTTACCTACACTTCCCCAGACGACGAAGGGAAGAATCTGTCGAGAAGAATCGTGATTGGCGATAGCCTGTCTTCGACTGAACTTGCTGGCTTTTTAAACGCTTGCGGGTCTCTTGGCGGATTGCGCCGGGTAGATAAGGAGAGAAATCTCTCGAACAGCGCGTCGCTGATTTTATGATTCCGAAGAATGTTACCCGTTTTGCCGGCGCTAAAACGGATACTTAAAGTTTGTACTGCCTTAACGACAGTCGGACGTCACACCTCCTCTGGCACAGTGTCGCGTCGTTCGCCACCAAAGTCCGTCGAATCAGAGACGCAAGGGCGAGTTCACGCTCGGCTACTTCCTGACAAGTTCCACAGATTAGCAGGTGATCTTCGATCATCGGAGACACTGAGAGGGTCCGTCCGGCAGGGTTCCAGTCGAACCGGTTGGATGCGGCGTTCAGGTGCGCCTCGATGCTGTCGTAACTGGGATGATATTCCAGATTCATATAGTACTCATCGGCGGGTTCTGGAATACCATTACTGAAGTTTTTACAGGGGGCAAACCGGAAAGACTCAGGGATCCGGAAAACTAACGTGTTGCTGATCTTGCACTGAGAGGAACCGCTGAGGCCGCCCACTCCTTTGGTCAATGGGCGACAAATCCTTCGCTTCTCCTTCTGAACAAGAACGAAAAGACGCTTACGATCTTCTTGTCCTTTACCAACTCCCCTGGTTAGGTTTGGAATTTGGCGGAATCCCACACGGCTCGAAGCAATGGGAAACGCTGCCTTTGCTCTTTGCTTAATCGTTGCTGCTCAGCAGCTATGAGGCAAGCGCGGCTCTCTCGCCGCCTAAAGCTTGTTCAAACTGTTGGCGGTTCATCTGAATCCGGGAAAGGGCAAGCTCAACTTGTCGGTGTGAAGAGAGATCTTCGTTCTCTCCCTCGATGCTTTCAACAAGGTAAAGCAATGACGTCAGCTTGTCAGCGGACAATTCCGGGCTGTGGTGGTGCCGGACGCTTTCCGTAATGGATTCCGGAAAGTTCCATTGGGTTAACAGATCGGCCCCAAGTTCTGCATGGTCACACCCGGCCGTTGCCATCTCGATCCAAATAGCTGGGGCTTCTGTTTCACAAAGCCCTGTATAGCCGCTTCGAGCTACAGAGTCGAGACACTCGAGCGAGATCCGCCCAATATCGTGCAGCAAACCCAGCAGAAAGGCCTGATGTTGGTCTACGCCAGCCTGCGCCGCAAGAGCGCTCATTGCCTGTGCACATCGAATCGAGTGTTTCCACAATCGATGCAACGAAGATGAAGCGAAAATTCCCCGAGCCGCCGAAGCGAGCATCACATCGCGAGACGCGACTGCTCCAGAATAAACAATTGCTTCTCTAACGGAGCGGATCCGCTCCACAGAGGGATATTTCGCTGAGTTTACATGCCGGAGCAAATCGGCACTTAACACGGGATCTGCTAGCGCAAGCCGTTCCAGTCCCGCAATGGTGAGATCTTCAGCGCTGGAAAGGGCGAGCTTCTGAATCTTGGAAACTGTGGACAAAGGAAGATTTTCGGCCCTGGCCAACGCTTGCTCGCGAT
>CAXSIG010000210.1:0-5384 GCA_964237255.1 uncultured Bryobacteraceae bacterium | reverse complement strand
GCCCGGCTTGCCCAAGCGCTTCTATGTCTTGGAGGGCCTCGCTGCCAGGGCCACTTTCAAACATGCGCCACTCGAATCTCTCGTCGAAAGCATTTGCTAGTTGAAGAATTTCAGCCAATAGGGTGATTGAACTATCCGGCTTTGGTTCCTCCAAGCCGTAAAAAATGCGCAGCGTCTGTATGGACTCCAGGGGCTCGCCTGGCTCTTTAGATCTGAGTTCCTGTCCCTGAATCGTAGAGACGACCTCAACCGAATGATGCTGGATTGCAGCTTCGCCCAGAATATGAATACTGCTCGCGTCCAGGCGCAACCGGTGCCCAGTTTCAGAGGCGAGCCGCGCCACCCGCTGACAATGGGCGTCGTTCGAGATCGGAAGCGCGGAATCGTAAAAAAGTGTTGATTCGTCCTGGATGTCTACCATATGCCGTTTCCTGATCTATTTATCGGCAGTTGCAAAACAAACCTTACAGTATTCTGGCCTAATTCGGGACCTTCCGCACAAATGTGGTCTTCACAGATGGTTGTCGTCACCTCCGGAATCCAGGTCGCTGTTTGTGTAGCGCCCAAAATGGCAATAATCTTGCACGGCTCCCGTTAAGCTTTTTATTCTGACAGTCTAAAAGTTGTTATTGATGCCGATAAGAGCCTTATCGGTGATCTATGACATCAGAAGCTGACGGCAACCCTTCGACAGTCTCTCCTCGACTAGATTCTTCTTCCGGTCCCAGACTGTCGGATCCAACTTTAAGAGATCGGCGGGTAATCGATAATCTCTCATTGGTTCGGGTGATTGCCTTAAGAGTACAGGTAGGCATGCGGATGCACGTGGATCTAGACGATCTGATACACGCCGGCGTCGTGGGCCTGATAACCGCGGCGTCCAATTTTGATCCGGCCAAAGAGGTGGCTTTTTCCAGCTACGCAAAGCACCGGATTCGCGGGGCCATCTTGGACGATCTTCGCGCCGGGGATTGGGCCTCACGTGATGTTCGCAAACGGCACAAAGAAGTGGCGGCTCTCAACACCGAGTTTTTGGCTCGTTTCCAAAGAACGCCCACCGAACAGGAAACTGCTGAACGATTCGGTGTGGATGTGGAGCGCTGGCGGGAGATGGCGCTTGAACTCCGCATGGTGGGATTGATTTCCATCACACCGAGAGACGAAAATGACCTCTTACCAGAGTTTCCGGCTCCCGCGAATACCCGCCCTGATAGGGTGTGTGAGCACAGGCAAATTGGTTCTGCGCTTCAAGGCGCAATTCGCACTCTCCCGGAGCGTTATCAAACCGTGGTGAACTTGTACTACACCGATCAGATGACGATGAAGGAGATTGGGAAAGTACTCGCCATCAAAGAAAGTCGCGTATGCCAAATTCACAAAGCCGCTTTGGATAAGATGGGTGTTGCTCTCCGTGCATCTGGCGTCTCCTCTTCTCTGGCGTTTGTTTGAGGTCGTAACGCGGCATGACTGCTGCTACTTCTGAACGCGTTCCTTCAAGTACTGTCGATTAGTGCTTCCGCTAACAGTCAAGTATGTAAAATGCTCAAACAGCCGCCCTCAAGAATATTCAACCTTGAAGCTTCTATGCAACGGCTCTTAATCGTGTTAACAGGCTCTGTTCTTCTTGAGGAGAGGCGGTTGGCCGGCCGAGGAGGTAGCCTTGTAACTCGTGGCAGCCCTCGCGTTGAAGGATCCGCATTTGTTCTTCGGTCTCGACACCTTCCGCCGTAGTTGCGACTCCGAGGCTGCTGCACAGGCCTGTGACGGCACGAACTATTGCTAAGGACTCTTGCGTTTTGCCCAAATCCTGAATGAAGCTCTTATCGATCTTAATTCGTGTAAAGGGCAGTAGGCGAAGGAAACTTAAGGAGGAGTAGCCCGTGCCGAAATCGTCCATTGCAACCATGATGGACATAGCCCGAAGTTCGTCGAGAATAATCTTCGCAGCAGCGATATCGCCCATCATAGCTGTCTCCGTAATCTCTACTTCCAAACGTGTGGGTTGCAAGCCCGTTATTTCTAGCACCCTGGCAATCCGCTTAACAAGATTCGCCGAGCGGAATTGCGCTGGAGATAGATTGACGGAGATCGAAAGATCTTCTGGCCATTGGGCAGCTTCGGCGCAAGCAGTGCGCAGCACCCAGTCTCCGATTTCAACCATCAAACCGTGCTCCTCAGCAAATGGAATAAAGTCAACCGGTGAGACCTTACCGCGCGTAGGGCTATCCCAGCGGATTAGGGCCTCGTAGCCGGTGACAGAACCGTGACTTGCGCCCACTACTGGCTGATAATGCAAAGAAAACTCGTTCCGAACCAGCGCCAGTCGTAAGTCGCACTCCAATGCTTTGCGTTGCGAGAGCACGGACTCCATTCCTGGTTCGTAATATCGGTACGTGCCCCGGTCTTCATTTTTGGCAGCGTAAAGGGCAAGATCTGCATTGCGAAGCAGCATTTCAGTGCTGAGGAGTTCGTCACCGGTGAAAGCAATGCCGATACTTACGCCTACCGAAACGCTGAAGTTGTCGATTGAAATCGATTTGCCGATCTCACGAATTAAGCGCTCGCTTGCCGCCTTTGCTGAGTTTTGCTTCGCACAGTCTACAAGCAGAATTGCGAATTCATCGCCACCGAGCCGTCCAACCACATCGGTGTCCCGGAACTGACCAGCAATGCGATCTGCCACAGCTTGAAGCACCTTATCGCCTACCAGATGACCCAAGGTATCGTTAATGGGCTTGAATCGATCCAGGTCCAAATAAAGTAAGGCGCAACAACGCCCTTGATCTAGTGTTCTTTCCACTGAATCCCGGAAAGATGCCCGGTTTAACAGCGAGGTTAGCGAATCATGATGAGCCAAGTGGGAAACCTGGTCTTCTATCTTCTTTTTTTCCGTAATGTCTCGCGTGATCTTGGCAAATCCGATCAGTTTACCTTCTTCATCTCGAATGGGGTCGATCACGATGTGCGCCCAGAACTTGGATCCGTCTTTGCGTAATCGCCAGCCTTCTCCTTCAAACTTCCCCTGGTTTAGTGCTGTCGCGAGCGCCCGCTCTGGAAGCTGATTCTTACGATCTTGCGGCAGGTAGAACCGAGAAAAGTGTTGCCCAACGATCTCTTCCGCTCGGTAGCCTTTTGCTCTTTCAGCACCTGCATTCCAATTGCTTACAATGCCTTCAGGGGACAGCATATAAATTGCATAATCCGTAACCCCCTGAACCAACAATCGGAAGCTTCGCTCCTGTTCCTCAACCCGGGCCTGCCGCTGTTTTTGCTCGGTTATATCTCGGGTGATCTTGGCAAAGCCGACTGTTGTACCTAGCTCATCCTGAATCGGCTGCAAAACGACGTGCGCCCAAAACTGCGATCCGTCCCTCCGTACACGCCATCCCTCACCCTCGAACCTGCCCATCTGAAGCGCAGTCGTTATGGCATGCTTCGGCAAGCCGCGCGCACGATCTACTTCGGTGTAAAAAACCGAAAAGTGCTGTCCGACGATCTCATCCGGGCTATACCCTTTTGCCCTTTCAGCACCTGCGTTCCAATTGCTGACAACGCCATCCAGGGTCAACATGTAGATGGCGTAATCAGTAACGCTCTGAACCAGCATTCGGTACATCGCGTCTTCGGTATGTGTTTGCATCGCCGACTATGTTTTCAATTATCGACACTAGCTCTGAAAACCTTTAGGCAGTCCTTGTTGCATCAGATTGGGCAGTGTTCAGTATTTACCGTTCCGGCAAAGATTTTGTACTATCGCCGGTTTAGAAAGCTGCCGGTATCAAGAAGATATTGAGGCTGCGCAAGGACTCAACCCAATGTTTAGGCGTGGCAATTTAGTTCAATTGCGAGATGCCACCTGGAAAGCCGAAACCAACCCGTCTTTTCCTATGTCGGCAGACTTGTCATCGAGATTCGGCTACGATGCGCTGATCTCATTGCGCGACAAACATCATTATGCGCATCGGACAGTAAGACGCGTCATCGCGCAGCATGTAAGCACGAATCCAATACGGTGATTTGTCAAGCAAGTTGTTGCCAGAATAAGGATCTTCGCTTTACTCTACCGAAACTACTTCTTTCAGGTGCTTCGCGCAAGCCTCAGCAGCAGTCTGGCGGCCATGCAGAGTGTTCTTCTTGTTTACGGCGTAAGAGAAGATCACGTCGCCAGTTTTCAGATTAATCAGCTTAATGCTCGCCTGGTCATCGGAGTGAATCGATCCGAGAAACACTGTTTTGGCCCAACCCGGTTTCTGGTGGTCGGAGACGCCGTCAAGCTCAAATTCGGCATTTTCCTTCTTGCTGGTGACGGTAATCGGCACCTTCTTCTTTTGAAGCGCGGCCATCAGATAGGTGTCGAAGCCGTCTGCTGCCTCGACGTGAATTTTAGAGTCACCCGGAACAAGTTTCTTTTATTCGGCAGTTCCCGAAAGTGACAGGGTCAATAACAGTGAGCAGATCAGAAGCGGTTTCATTTAGATGTAAGTCTCATCAATATTCTGCCGTATTGTCAAGAGAAAGGTGATAGTATTTCGCGGTAACGGCTTTGCCCAACTTCGCAGTGAAACCCCTCGTCACAGGCATGACGATACTTTGGTTATTGGATTAGTCGCTATCCGTTATTCGCCTGCATAATCGCTCAATCTGTTGTTTCGCGCAAAGAGCTTATAGATATAAATATGGGCAAACTCAAGATCATCGAACATATTTCCCTTGACGGCGTTATCCAAACCTCCAGCGGCCCGGAGGACGATTTTCTATACGGCGACTGGACCGCTCCGTATCGGTCACCTGCTGGGTTACAGATAGTAACCGAGATGTATGGCGAAGGCTGCGACGTGCTGTTTGGCCGCCGCACCTATGACCTGCTAGGCAGTTTCTGGCCAAAGGCGCCGAAAAGTGTACTGGCGGACCGCATAAATGCGGCGAAGAAATACGTTGTAACCCACAGGCCTGACAGTCTGGAGTGGGGACCGTTTGAGGTTATTGGGTCTGATCTCGTGGCGGCTGTGCGTCGCATTAAGGCCAAAAATGGCCCAGACCTCGTCCTCGCAGGCAGCGCGTCGATAATTTCCGTACTGCTCGAGCACGGCCTCGCCGACGAGGTGGTTCTGCTGGTTAATCCTGTCGTGGTGGGCAAAGGCAAACGCTTCTTCTCAGACGGAGCATTACCACGCTCATTTGCGCTGGGCAGCACGAAGGCTTTGCCGTCGGGCATACTCGTTAATATCTATAAACTGATTCCCACGCTCGCTGAGGAAGCTCTTTCCCGGGCCAAGCTGGAACGAGAACTAGAGATTGCGCGCGAGGTGCAAGAGAGATTGTTTCCTCAAACATTTCCTAACGTTACAGGCGTAGAGATGGCCGCGCATTGTAGGCCTGCTCAA
>CAXSIG010000209.1:0-8296 GCA_964237255.1 uncultured Bryobacteraceae bacterium | reverse complement strand
GAGAAAGCCGATTCCCTGCGCCGCGCCGATGAGGTCAAAAGCCGGTTTCTGTCCAACATGAGTCATGAGTTCCGGACACCCCTCAACAGCGTTATGGCTATATCGCGAATTCTGCTGGACCATACCGATGGCCCGCTGAACGCCGAACAAACCAAGCAAGTAGGCTTCATCCGCACGTCGGCGGAAAGTCTGTCCGAACTAGTCAACGATCTTCTGGATCTGGCCCGTGTGGAAGCCGGCAAGTCCGTGATTCGTCAGTCCGAATTCGAAGCGGCAAATCTCTTCGCCGCCTTACGAGGCATGTTGCGACCCCTGCTTGTCGGATCTTCGGTAGCCCTGCCGTTCGATGATCCTGAACCGGAGTTGCCCACCCTCGATACCGGTGAAGGCAAGCTTTCCCGGATCCTACGTAACTTCATTTCGAATGCGCTCAAATTCACCGAGCACGGGGAAATTCGTGTTTGGGTAAACTTCGATGCCGCCTCCGATCGTATGACCTTTTCCGTTTCCGATTCTGGGATCGGCATAGCCGAGGAAGATCAGGCGACCATCTTCGAGGAGTTTGCCCAGATCGAAAACCGCATCCAGAGCGGTGTTAAAGGAACGGGCCTCGGTCTTCCGCTCTCGAAAAAACTCGCGGAACTGTTAGGGGGCGCGGTGTCGGTCAAAAGCGAGTCTGGCGTCGGATCCACCTTTTCGGTGTGGGTACCGCGCGTGCTCGGCCTGTCGGCGAAGTCAGACCCACTCGAACCCTCGTTGGCTCTGGGCGATCGCCGCATCATTCTCACGGTCGAAGACCAGCCCGAAACACAAGAAATCTTCAAGAGTCATCTGAGGGATCTGCCCTTCCAGGTAGTAGGCACGCGTACTTTACGCGAAGCGCGTAATTTCCTCTCCACCATACAGCCGGCGGCTATCCTTCTCGATCTGCTTCTGCAAGGCGAAGAAAGTTGGAGCTTTCTTGCCGAACTGAAGAGCACGTACGCTACTCAATCTATACCGGTCATCGTAATTTCAACTGTTCTCGACCGCGCCAAAGTACTCGCCCTGGGTGCCGACGCTTATGCGGAAAAGCCGATTAGTAAAGAAGATTTAATCCGTCTGATCCGCGAAACAATCCCCGATTGACTATCCTTAAGTCAGCCAGCTTCGAGCTAACCAAGGATATTTCAGAGTGAACCCGGTAGTACTGAACATCGACGATGACGAAGCCGGGCGCTACGCACTCTCTCATCACCTCCGCCGCGCCGGTTTCGACGTACAAGAAGCTTCCACCGGTCTCGAAGGAATTGAAGAAGCCGTCCGGCTGAAGCCGGAATTGATCCTGCTGGATATCCGCCTTCCCGATATAAACGGCTTCGAAGTATGCCGGATTTTACGCGAGAAGCCGGAAACGATGCGCACGCCCATCCTGCAGCTCTCCGCCTCGTATTTCGATACCTCGGCCCGTCTGCAAAGCCTGGACGGCGGAGCCGATGCATTTCTTACCAAGCCCATCGAAACGCCGATTCTTCTTGCTACGGTCCGCTCCCTGATACGTCTCCATCGCGCCGAAAAACAGGTGCGAAACACGGCCGCCGAGTGGATTTCTACGTTCGATGCGATTCAAGACGGCTTGGCATTGCTGGATCGTGACGGCAAAGTAGTGCGTTCGAACAAGCGCTATCAAGAGCTCAGCGGACGGTGCCGTATCCAGTGCGAGCCCATATTTCCCAAGCTGCTGGAGAGTTTTCGCCGGCAGTATTTTGAACAGGTGGAAGGATCGATGATCCTTCAGATTACGCTTGACCCCGTGACCGATTCCGACGGCGCATTCAACGGAGCCGTCTGCTCCGTAGCCGACATCACGGAACGAAAGAAGTTGGACGAACGGCTCCAGCACGCGCAAAAACTGGAAAGCATCGGCGTCTTGGCTGGCGGCATCGCGCACGATTTCAACAATCTGCTTACCGGAATCTTAGGCAACGCCAGTCTTCTGCTGGACGAACTCCCGCCCGGCGGCATGAACCATGAGATGGCTCAGGAAATAGTCAAAGCCTCCGAAAGCGCCGCCGATTTGACGAAGCAGTTGCTCGCCTATGCCGGCAAAGGACGCTTCGTTATGCAGCACCTGAACCTGTCGGAGCAGATCGAAAACAACAAGTCTCTTCTCAAACGCCTCATCCCGCACAGCGTGGAACTGGAGTTTCATCTCGCCGCGGATCTGCCTGCCTTGGAAGCCGATTCCACCCAGGTGCAGCAAATCGTGATGAATCTGGTGATCAATGCGGCCGAATCGTACGGTGAACGCGGCAAGGGCAAGGTAATCGTAACCACTTCGGCGCAGGAGGTTGGACCAGGTCATGCGGAGATAAGTTCCGGCCGCTATGTCGTTCTCTCCGTGCAGGACACCGGCGGCGGTATGACGCCGGAGGTGCGCGCGCGCATTTTCGATCCGTTCTTCACCACGAAGTTTACGGGTCGTGGTTTAGGGCTTTCCGCCGTTCACGGCATCCTGCGGGCTCATCGCGGATACCTGGATCTTACGACCGCCCCCAATGAGGGGACGACGTTCGAGCTTTACCTGCCTGCGGTGTCGGGGTTACAACCCGAAGCGGCTACTCCGGCCGAGTCCACTATCGGAGCGGGAGAAGGCGCCGTTCTTGTCATCGATGATGAAGAGACGGTCCGCAACTTCGCGGAAGCCGCCCTGAATCGCATGGGTTATCGCGTATTCCTGGCGGACAACGGTAAAACCGGTCTTGAAGTTTTGGAACGTTCCAAAGAAGAGATCAGCGCCATCCTCCTCGATTTCGCTATGCCCGTTATGGATGGCGAGGAAGCGCTGGAACAGATCGCGAAGACAGCCCCGGGCATCCCCGTCATTATTTCTACCGGCTTCAACTCCTCGAGCGAGTTGGAGCGTCTCGTTCAAAAGGGAGCGGTCGCGTTCTTGCCGAAACCATTTACAGCGTCTCAATTGTCCAACGCTTTGTACGATCTCTGATACGGACGAAATATGGCTCGAATTCTTCTACTGATTCTCATTTTTGCGGCGGGGGTGGAGGCGCAGCGCCGTCGTCAAACCGGATTGCCCAGCGCCAATGGCGGAGTTTATGATTTGCCTGCTGTTACGTTTCGCGGAACACTAAAAGACATCACGTCGAAGGCTATTTTTATTGAACAGGAGGATGGACAGCCCACCACCATTTATCGCAATCACAAAACAAAGTTCGTTCGCGAAAATAAATCTGTGGACCCCAAAAGCATTACCATTGGGGCTCAATTGACGCTCGACGTCGCTAAGAACCCGGATGGCAGCCTGCTCGCGGTAAACGTGATGGTGGCAAAGTAGGAGTAGGCAAAGTATAAACAAAGATGCGGATTGCGATACTCCTCTTCATAAGTTGTTCGCTGCTCGCGGCGGCGGACAGTTTCGACGCTTTCGGCCTTAAATGGACCGCTCCGGTAACGGGCGACTGGCAAGCGGGCAACGAAGATGGACAACAGATACTCAAGATGCTGGTCGCTCGGCCACAGGAAAAGAATCCTCGTAAGCCGACTCAGTTCGCCTTGGTCGATGCCGGTCCCTTTGAAAAGGTAACCGTGGAAGCGGAAGTGAAGCGCATCGGTAAGTCGATCATCATTGTCTACGCCTACAAGGACGACCTGCATTTCGATTACGCGCACTTATCCAGCGAATCGGCAAAGCAGCAAATTGTACACAACGGAATTTTTCACGTGTACGGCGGAGATCGCGTGCGCATCAGCCGCGATGACGGTCCGGCTTCGATCCCTTCGGACCAGGAGTGGTACAAGCTACGTCTTGATTACGATGCTTCGACCGGAACCGTGGATGTCACCGTCAACGGCAAGCACAACAGTTCGTTACGGGGGATCGATCTCAGCTTGGGCGCGGGTAAGGTTGGACTGGGTTCGTTCTTCGAAACCGCGGTCTTCCGGAATGTTCATATCACGGGTAAATAGATGCGCAAGCGTTTGATCGTCCTGGGATTTTTTGTTGCCGGCGGATTGTCGGCGCAATTTAGCGCGTTGTTTCATCGCGACAGTTACTTTCAACCGGTCCATCGATTGGAAGGCATCGGGGCCGACCGCAAAGATGTATCCGATGAAATACTGAAAAAGCGTACCGAATTAATGACGGATTCGCAGACCTTCACCATCATGCGAGACCCGCATGCCGTGGAAGGCGCGGTGCGCATTACCAGCCCGAAGCTGCAGAAAATTTTCGACGCCGCCGCGAAACAAAGCGGATGGCCCGCGTCGCTCATTGCCGCCGTCGCATATCTTGAAAGCTGGGGTGATGCGCAAGCCCAGAGTTCCGCCGGCCCAAAAGGAATTATGCAGTTCTCCCAAGCCACGGCAAAGCGCGCCGGGCTTGAGATTGCCTACGCCACGCGTTACAAAACCGAAACCACAACGCAGCGCGTGAAGGTCAAAGGCAAGTTCGTCAATCGCAAGGTGACGAAAAAGGTTCCCTATCAAGTCCTGGTTCGCGACGATCGTCTGATTCCCGAAAAAGCCATACCCGCCGCGGCACTGTATTTATCGGGAATGGAAGCGAAATTCGGCGGCCGCGACTTAGCCATCTTCGCTTACCATTGCGGCGAAGGCTGTGTTTCGGACTTTATTCAACTAGCGCACCAAACATCCGGGCTTCGCGATCACCCTGTCACCGTCCCCCGCTTGTTCTTCTCCGCCAGCCCGGCTCGACATCACGAAATCTACGAAAAAATTAAGTACCACATGGGTCGAGATTACTCGCCAACTTACTACTTTCGTGTTCTACGCGCCGAGCAGTTATTGGAACTTTATAAGTCGGACCAGGACGCGTTCCAAACGCTTGTCGAAAACTATAAGAACGCGGGTGACCCGGCGCGGCGTGCGCAGCATCGCCTTGCGGCGTGGTTGAAGCCGCAGGATCTTGCTTTTCAGTCCTGCGAGGATCTAAAACGTGAAGAAGGCAAGTCCCTGGCGCGCGTTCTCGACAAGCCGCAGTTCTTTGGCTTCCAATTACGCACGTCGGGCGCGGGAGCCATCGGGAGCTGGGACTTAAAGAACCAGAACTACTACTTACAAGCGTCCCCGTCGGCCATCGGCACTCTGACTTATATTGCTTACGAGACGCGCCGTATGTTCGACGAACTGAAACCGAAGGGTGAGAAGTTCGTTCCTTTCGAAGTAACGGCGTTGGTTCGTCCGCTTGAGTTCCAGGAAAGACCTGCTCTCGGCGAACTACCCATTCACTGTACAGGCCAGGTCTTTGATATCGCCTTCGACTTCCTCCCGCCACACGAAAAGGAATGCCTGAATTTTATCTTGGACGATCTCGGCTGGGATGGATACCTGGGCTTCATGGAAGAGTCGGCAGGAACCATGCACGTCGGTTGCTCGCCCTCGTCCCGCGACTTCTTCGTCAAAGTGTATGAGGAGACGCTGGAACGTAAGCATTCGTAGTGGGCGCGACGATTGAAGTCGACCCGGTTACGTCGTCTTACGTCACGGGACGTTTTCGTGGCGCCTCTCCGTCCATAACGGCGGAACTCTGGATCGATCAGGTCTTTGAATCGCGCGAACCAATCGACGTAACCGATCCCGAACCCATCGAATTTCGCATTGGGCTCCCGAGCTTTTGCTTCGATGGCCAGGAGCACTTGGTTGAAATCCGGGCCCTGAACCAGGTCTTCCCGCGAGAGTTCCATAGCTTTTACGAAGGCTGTGTCGACCCCTTCGCGAATGACCTGTCCACCGGTTGGGTGATGGACAGATCCCGCCCTAACGAGTCGGTTGCAGTGGAGTTCGATCTGAATGGATCGCAAGTTGGCCGAGCGGTTGCGAACATCTATCGGAGCGACTTTCAACGCCGCTACGGATTCGAGTTCCGATTCCCCCAGATTGGTGAAACGACTCGCTCCTACATCGCGCGGGTCCGAATAGCCGGCACCGACATCGATATTCAAAACAGCCCTGTGCTGTCGATCGCGCGTCCCCGTCTGGTTCGCGCCGTCCAGCAGCTTAATTTCGCTTTCCACTACTTAGAGCAGCGGCTTATGTGGGACAGGGGCGGCGCCGGTCCCGATGCCAACCTGACCGATGAGGAGAAGACTACCTTCGCCAGGCTTCTGCTGGAGGGCTCGGACACTGCGGACCTTCTCGAAGCACAGCGCCGTTTCTTCCGCCCTATGCAGCCGCAATTGACGGAGCGCTATGCCCGTCGCGATTACGCAACGCTGGGCCATCAGTACCCGGGATCGTTACCACGCCGCATCCGGGGCGCGCACCGCGACCGTCCCGTGGATGTGATTGTCCCCGTTTACAAAGGCTACATCGAAACGAAACGGTGCTTGGAAAGCGTTTTCCAGTCCCCGGTCGGCGTGCCTTACCAGATCATCTGTGTCCTGGATAATCAAGATGTCGATCAAGATGTCGATCAAGATGACGAGCGGCTGCTGCGCTTACTGGAAACCTACGAAAAAAGGGACGAGCGCTTCACGCTGATTCGGAACGAAACCCGCCAGGGCTTCGCGGGATCGGTCAACGCGGCGATGGATCTGCATCACGATCGCGATGTCCTGATCCTCCAGTCCGATTGCGAAGTTCACGGGGATTGGCTCGGCCGCTTGCAGCGTGCTTCGTACGAAGGAGCGGGCGCAGGCCTGGTCAACCCACTGACCGATACAGGCGAATATCTCAGCTACCCCTCTGCCGGGTTTCCGCTCCCGCATGACGTCCCGTTCGAAGAACTGGACCGGATTGCAAAACAGGCAAACCGCCATACGACAGTCCAGACTCCCGCGGCGGAAGGCTTCTGTCTCTATATTCGCCGCGGCGTCCTGGACGATCTGGGCTTCTTCCACAATGACCAGGCGAGCGGCGGCTATTACGCCGAAAAATACTTCAGCGTCAATGCGGCGGCGCTTGGCTGGCGCAGTGTCGTCGCAGCGGACGTGTTCGTCAAACATCACGGCTTTGTGTCTTACGCAACCCAGGATCACGGTGCGGTGAACAAGGCTCGTGAAGCCTTTGAACTCTGGTGTCCCTTCTACCGCGATGCCGTTACCGATTTTCTTGTGGACGATGCCACCCGCCCCGCCAAGCGCGAACTGGATCTTGCGCGCCTTACCGTCCATGCCGCCGACCGCTTCTGCTTCGTGACGCACAGCGGAGGCGGGGGAACCGAGCGGCACCTGGCGGATCTCAACGACGCCTTGGCTCTGGACTCCCTGCGCGCGCTCACCATCTATTCGCTTCCGAACCGACGAGTTGTCGTGATGACCAACGAACTGGATAGCGTCATGAACCTGGAGTATCGTCTGGATCGCGAATGGGCGGCGTTAGTCCGAGATCTAAAACGCCTGCGCGTGCGCCATCTGCACTTTCATACCAGTGAATCTTTGTTGTTCCAACTGGCGGACGAACTACAACTCCCTTACGACATCACCATTCATGATTTCGCCTGGTTCTGTCCCCGCGTCAATCTGATCAACCACTCCGGCGTTTACTGCGGTGAGCCGCCCGTACAAATCTGCAACGTGTGTACAGGTGCGAATGTCCCGCAACTGATCGAAGAGTCTTCGCAAATATTGCGCAAAGCGCGCCTGGTGCTTTGCCCATCGGACGACACGCGTACTAGGATGGCCAGTCATTTCGACCTTCCCAATCTCATCGTGCGCGAGCATCCCGAATGGTGGGTGGTACCGGAGCGCAAACCCGCAACCGTAACCACGGATGAGCCCGTCACCGTCGCGATCATCGGGCGCATCGCAAACCATAAGGGTCTCCATGTACTTCGGCGATGCGCCGCGCACGCCATGGAGTGGAACCTGCCGCTGAATTTTGTAGTGGTGGGAGAGACCGCCGGCGATTCCTTGATGAATGGTCTGACCAATGTCGAAATTACGGGGCCCTACCGTGAAGAACAGGTGGATGAGTTGATTGCGAACACAGGTGCGCAAGTCGCACTGCTCCCAAGTGTCTGGCCGGAAACTTACTCGTACACGCTTTCGATCGCGATGCGCAACGGTCTTCATCCTGTGGCGTTCGATCTTGGCGCCATCGCGGAACGCCTGCGCGCCACTCAATCGGGAACACTCCTCCACCTCAGCGCGAGCGCTGCGGAAATCAATCAGTCGCTGCTCCAAGCGGGCCGGTTTCCGAAACGAGATAGGGCGGCTGGCGGAGCACGATATTTGAATATGTTGAGAGACTATTATGGTGTTCCGCATCGATAATGCCTGACCTGTTCTTACTGCCCATCCGGCGGTTTGTACCGAAACGTTATCGTCCGGGAAATCTT
>CAXSIG010000208.1:0-8296 GCA_964237255.1 uncultured Bryobacteraceae bacterium | reverse complement strand
TCGCCATGGAAGCGCGTTCGGAACTGACGGAATCCGAGCGCCTTCATTTCTTCCTCCCCAACTTCCACGGTCCGAATATTCTGGATCGTGACAGGTGTTCCGTAGGGGATGCGGGAACTGAGGCAGGCGGCTGCCGGACGGTCCCAGGTTGGGAGGCCGGCATCGCGCGAAAAGTCGCGAATCTCAGCTTTTGTCAGTCCTGCGTCAACCAGCGGCGCTTTCACTTTACCGGTGCGCACGAGTTCATTAAAAAGTAAGCCGCGGCATTTTGGCCGGGACGATAGTCGCCCAAATCATCTACGTTCACACCATAGACGATATTGTCAATCCCACGGTCTCTGCCCACCTCCGCCAAACGGGTAAACAACTCGTCCTTGCAGTGGAAGCAGCGGTTGCGATCATTTTTCAGGTAATCGGGATTCTCAAATTCCTGGGTGGCGATGTACTCGTGCGCGATTCCAAAACGGTGGACGAAATCCTCGGCATCCCGTTTGTGAGAAGCGGGAATGGAGGCGCTGTCGGCCGTCACCGCAAGCGCGCGAGAACCCAGAGCTTGTTGCGCGGCCCACGCGAGATAAGCGGAGTCCGTGCCGCCGGAATACGCGACGATGACGCGATCCATCTCGCGTAAAATGCCAAACAGCTTATCCTGCTTCGACTCCACGATGTTATTGTGACACCGCTCTACTGGAGGGCGAGATCGCCCTGCGTCACGCCGCCGTCATCAGTTGATTCCGGGATAACGACCGCTGCTGCTACCCGGTCGCCCTGTTCCATCTTGACGAGACAGACACCTTGCGCGCTACGGCCGGTTTGCCGGATTGCGTTCGCATCGATCCGGATCATCTTGCCATCTTTCGTGACAATCATGAGATCCGAATCTTCTTTAACCGAAAGTATCGCGATTACCTTGCCGACGCGAGGAGTGGTCTTCATATTGATGACACCCTTGCCACCACGGCGGATCAGGCGATAGTCTTTGAGCGGCGTACGTTTACCGTAGCCATTTTCCGAGACCGAGAGGATCAGGCCTTCATGTTCCAATACCTCGGCGCCTACAATGTAATCTCCCTTTTCGAGATCCATTGCATTCACGCCGTAAGCCGGGCGGCCCATGGGCCGAACTTCTTTCTCGCTGAAGCGAATCGCCTGGCCTTCGTGCGAACCGAGCACCATGAAATTCTCGCCGTTCGTAAGGCGAGCGGCTATCAGTTCGTCGTTATCTTCCACGCCGAGCGCAATGATGCCGCGTTGCAAAGGATGGTTGAACTCAGTAAGTTGGCACTTCTTGATTACACCGTTCTTCGTCACCATGATGACGAAACGATCAGCGGAAAAATTGCGCACTGGAAGAAACGCTTTGACCGTTTCGTCCGGCTGCAGGTTGATCAGATTCGAGATGTTTTTGCCTTTGCCTATTGTGGTGGCATCGGGAATCTTGTAGATCTTCAGCCAGTAAACGCGACCCTTGTTCGTGAAGATCAAGAGATAATCTTTCGTTGACGCAACAAGAAAGTACTCGACAAAATCTTCCGTCCGAGTCCCCATCCCGATGCGGCCTTTACCGCCGCGCGTCTGACGCCGATAGGTTTCCACTACGGTCCGCTTGAGATACCCACCATGAGTGACGGTTACCGCGACCTCTTCGTCGGACACCAAGTCTTCGCTGTCGATATCGCCGGTGTCATCGACGATTTCGGTACGGCGCTCATCACCATATAGGCTCTTGACTTCCTCTAACTCTTTAATTATGAGTTTTCTGAGAACAGTTTCCGAACCTAAAATCTCAACATATTGGGCAATGCGAACCTGAATATCTAGAAGTTCATTCAGGATTTTCTGCTGCTCCATGCCGGTGAGGCGCTGCAGCTGCATTTCAATGATGGCTTGGGCTTGACGGTCGCTAAACTCGAACGCGGCTATTAAGCTATCGCGTGCATCTTTCGGACTGGTAGCGGCGCGAATAATCCGGATGACTTCATCCAGATTGTTGAGTGCTTTCTGGAAACCGAGGAGGATGTGCTCGCGTTCTCGGGCTTTCCGTAATTCAAAATCCGTTCTGCGGCGGACCACATCGACCCGGTGGTCGATGAAATACTTAATTGTCTGGATGAGGCCAAGCTCTCGAGGTTGGCCATTGACAATGGAAAGATTGATAATCCCGAAGCTGGTTTGAAGCTGGGTTTGCTTGAAAAGATTATTCAAGACAACGTCGGCTTGCTCGCCGCGCTTCAGTTCGTAGACGATGCGTAGGCCGTCCCGATCGCTTTCGTCGCGAACGTCGGAGATGCCTTCGATTTTCTTCTCATTGACTAAAGCGGCCGTGGTTTCGATTAGGCGGCTTTTGTTTATTTGGTAGGGAATTTCGCTAACAACGATGCGTTCCCGATCCTTACCCATCGGCTCGATAATCGCTCTGGCGCGGATCCGTAGGCTACCCCGGCCCCGCAGGAATGCGTCTTGAATCCCTTGCCGGCCCAGGATGATGCCGCCGGTGGGGAAGTCCGGACCGGGAACCAACTTCATGATTTCGATCAACGGCAGGTCGGGATTCTTGATCAATGCGACAGTGGCGTCGACAATCTCCGTCAGGTTGTGCGGCGGAATCTTGGTGGCCATGCCAACCGCGATGCCTTCGCTGCCATTAATCAGCAAGTTCGGAACGCGGGTGGGAAGTACTTCCGGTTCTACCTCGCTGTCATCGTAATTGGGCCGGAAATCGACTGTTTCTTTATCGATGTCCTCCAGCAGCGCGGTAGCGACGCGTGACAACCGGGCTTCCGTATAACGTTGCGCGGCGGGTGGGTCTCCGTCCACAGAACCGAAGTTCCCTTGGCCCTCCACCAGCGGATAGCGCATGTTGAACGGCTGTGCCATGCGCACAAGCGAATCGTAGATAGGAGCATCGCCGTGAGGATGGTATTTGCCCATCACCTCGCCGGTGATCTTGGCGCACTTGCGTGTTGGGCGGTTAGGCTGAAGACCTAACTCATTCATGCCCCAGAGAATACGGCGGTGGACGGGTTTCAGACCATCGCGAACATCCGGCAACGCGCGGCCCACGATCACGCTCATCGCGTAATCGAGGTACGAGCGTTTCATCTCGTCTTCGATGTTTACCGGGATGAGGTTTTTGTTATCGCCCGAGTCTCCCGGAGGAGGTTCGGGAGGAAGCGCAGGGGGAAGTTCTGAATCTGCCATGAATGGAGGTAAATCCCATTCTATCAGGAACTTGCGTTATCCGCGACTACGTTTTAATCGAACCGCAAATCCGAACAAACCGACACCCATCAGAGCCCAAGTAGCAGGTTCCGGAACGGAGGTTGCATAGGGAGTCAAAAAGCCGTTGGCACCCGTGTAGAGAGAGACTCGGGTGTCGGCTCCCAATTCTCCGAACGTATCGTTTAGCGTGGTGTCTACATCGGGCGGCGAAAGGCAGGTAATACGATCGGATGAGAAGCAAGTGGTGTAAGAGTGGACGCCGATAATCAGGCCGTTGTAGAAGCTTGGGCCACCCGAATCTCCACCGGCGATCGAAACTTCGGTAGGGCCCGTGCCGGTAGAGCTCGAATAACCCGCTAGCGCAAGCGCGTTGTTGACAGCCCGCCCGTTGTCGAAATCCCACAAGACGTGCGTATTATCGGCCCCGCCGGGAAGGTCGGATGCCAGAACGTCATAGGTATTCGTACCCATTCGACGGCCTTGAAATTGGCTGTCCTGAGGATAAGCGGGATCTACGCCGGTAGCGCCCACTCCGCTCGCCCCGTGCCCTACAATTGTCACCTCTTTTCCGATTTCGTCGGTGTTGGTGTAAAGCTGGTAAATACTTGCCCCGGCGGGCGCGGGGTCTCGGAGTTGAAGCACCGCGATATCGTTCGCATAAACGTTTGTCGATCCGATGTATCCCGGAGCGACGAACGCCGCTACTATGGGGTCGACTGTGGGCGCGATATTCGCAGCTAAATCGATTCCGACATACGAATTTGCGTTGACGAGCGAAGTCTGACCAGAAAGGACACAATGCGCCGCGGTCACCACATAGATTCTCGTCGAACCGAACAAGGCGCCCGTGCAATAGCTATCCTGCGTGTAAACGCGAACCACTCCGGTAAAAGCGGCCCCGCTGTTAATTGCGGCATTTGGGTCATTTCCCGATACAATAATCGCGCTTGCGCTGACCGTAAAAAAAAGACCAGCGGCTAGGGTTTGTATAAGCATCGATGACACTGTGTGAAATTTACCATGCTGGGTCTCGATTCTGCGTTCCGTCAGTGTTAAAAGTAGCCGACTTGCTTAACCTGTGAATTTGTGGCACAACATGCTTAACAGTTCACGGTCAAACAATGGGCTTTTTGCCTGACGTGCTAATTCGGGTCTCACCTTTTCCAGCCATTCTGGTGCTGTGCGTCGCCGGCTGTTTTTCCCTGCCGGCACAAACTCCGATGGAAACTTCGGGAAGCGGCGGCTCCTTGCGTCTTTTCAATACAGACGAGGCTGTTCTAGAGAGCCAAGAGCCGCGCAAGGACCTGGTTTGTACCGTGGAGCCAATCAAGCCGTCGCTCGGCTTCGACCTTCGATTTCATTCCGGTTATGACGTGACGCTTCCCCTAAAAGAAGTCGCAGGGAATGAGAACACGCTGACTATGATCTTTCGCGTCACGCCGGACCAGGACAAAGAACACCCGCGCTACTTTTCGCAGCGAATCTCCGTTCCGAAAATTGAAGAGGATGCAAGAGGAGACGCGTATCTGCAGGGCAACTTCGATTTAGGTGAGGGAAGCTACCATGTCGATTGGCTGATGCGAGACCGTTCGGAGCGCCTTTGCACTTCCTACTGGGATTCGACGGCAACGCTGAGTCCGAAGGACAAGGACGTTGTTCTCTCAATTCCCGCGAGTGTCGTTCGGCCCAGCGAGAGAGAGCCGTTCAAGGAGGAACCACCGGTAGCGCGCGACGAGAAAGCCGGTCCTTTGAACGTGAAGGTCATGGTGAACTTTGCGCCGCAGCGGTCCCTTTCGCCAACGCTTCAGCCGATTGATACGAACGCCTTGGTTTCAATCTTGCGAAACATTTCCCGCGAACCGCGCATCGTCAAGTTTACGGTGGTTGCGTTCAACATGCAGGAGCAGCGGGTCATTTATCGGCAAGATGAAAGCGAGCAGATTAATTTTCCGGCTTTGGGCGATTCATTAAGCTCTTTGAACTTGGGAACAGTCAGTCTGAAGAAGCTGGAGCAAAAACACGGCGATACCGGATTCCTAAGTAACCTGATTTCGGAGGAGATGACAAATTCGCATCCGGATGCCATGATTTTCGCCGGGCCTAAGGTAATGCTTGAGGAAGGCGTTCCGGCGGAATCGCTGCGGCAGGTCGAAAACGTAAATTACCCGATCTTTTACATGAACTATAATCTGTATCCCCAAGCTAATCCTTGGCGTGACGCAATTGGGACAGCTGTGAAACGTTTGCGCGGGGTCGAATATACAATAAGCCGGCCGCGCGACCTTTGGGTAGCGTGGAGCGACATTGTTACCCGTATCGTAAAATCCAAAAATACGAAGCTGGCTTCAAGCTTCTCGTCGCGGTAACGCTCATGATCCGGTTTTCTACCTCGATTTTGTTTTGTGCCACCTCCCTCCTCATACCTTTGGCAGAGGCACAGCATTTCCGCGATCCTGACACCTTAGGCCCCGATGTTCCCACACCGCCCCAAGTAATCGAGCGAATGTTAACTGCGGCCCACTTGAAGGCCGGTGAGATGGTCTACGATTTGGGATGCGGGGAGGGCCGTGTTGTCATGATGGCGGCCCAGAAATTTCACGCGCGCGCGGTGGGCATTGAGTTGTCCAAACCTTTGTATGAACGGACATTAAGTCACGTAAGAGAGTTGGGGCTAGAGAACCAAATCACTATTGTGAATGCCAACGCTCTCCATTACGATCTCAGCCCAGCTGATGTGGTCACCATTTACTTTTTAACCCGATCGAACAGCCGGCTTCGTCCAATCTTCGAGGCGACTTTGCGGCCTGGAACGCGCGTGGTATCGCACGATTACGAGATTCCCGGTTGGAAGGCTGCATCCATTGAAACAATGTCCGTGCACGGCGGCCAACATCACACGATTTACGTTTACGACGTGAGACCGCACCATGGCGGCGAATGAGCGTTCCGCTCAGCCTGTTTCCAGAACTTACCCGCACATCGCCGAAATTCACAACCGGAATTCTTCCTTCCCAAACGATTACGGAACTGATCGCAGCGGGACATATCACCGGGCTGACTGAGATTGACCCGGAGCAGGTTCAACCATCAAGCATCGATCTGCGGCTTGGTCCTGTTGCCTACCGTGTACGCGCCAGCTTTCTACCGGGCGATCAGTGTACCGTTGCTCGTAAGCTAGGTGAACACACCCTGCACGAACTCGATCTAACTCGTCCGGCTGTTCTGGAAAAAGGGTGCGTGTACATCATTCCGCTTCAGGAGGAGTTAAGCCTACCCAAGGACATTTCCGGCAAGGTAAATCCGAAAAGCTCCACGGGGAGGCTGGATATCTTCACGCGGGTTATCACCGACTATGGCCGGCAATTTGAATTTATTCCGGCTGGTCATAAAGGGAAGCTTTACGCGGAAGTGGTGCCGCGCACCTTCAGTGTGCTGGTACGGATGGGAGCGCGGCTGAGTCAACTTCGGCTCACGCGAGGAGCACCGCAGTTTTCCGACCAGCAGTTGGCCCGGCTAGATAAACTCGAAATGCTGGTTTATCACGAGAGCGAACAATCGGCAGAAGCGATGATCGCCGGCGGACTTCGCCTTTCGGTGGACTTGGCGGGTACCGGCGGAAGCGACGTGATTGGCTACCGGGCGAAAAAGCATACGGCGCTGATCGATTTGGACCGCATCGGATATTACGATCCCGCCGAATATTGGGACCCGATTCGTCGAACTAAAAATCGCGATTTGGTTTTAGATCCGGAAGATTTCTATATCCTGGCCTCGAAGGAGAAGGTGCGCATTCCGGCGGGCTATGCGGCGGAAATGGTGCCTTACGATCCTTCGGTCGGTGAGTTTCGTATCCACTACGCGGGATTCTTCGATCCTGGATTTGGATATGGAACGGACGATATTAAGGGCACTCGCGCCGTGTTAGAAGTTCGCTCCCATGAAGTTCCGTTTTTGCTGGAAGATGGACAGGAGGTGGGGAGCTTAGCGTTTGAGCGATTGCTCGATTTGCCGGACCGGCTCTATGGACAGGGAATCGGGTCGAGTCATCAGAGGCAGGAGTTGCAGTTGAGCAAACACTTTCGCCGCGTTTAGGATTTATTGCTTACTCGAAGTCTAATTCAAGAGATCGAAGAGCTCGGACAGTCGAACGCGGATCGGGGAATCCGCGATCGAAAGCGTCTCCATTACGGGATGGTAGAGGCCGTCAAAATAGGTCCAGGCAAGACGCTCCACCGGATCGAGCACCCAGATGTTCCGTACTCCCAGCCGTTCATAATCGTCCAAACGGGGTCGCGTGGACCGGAGCGAATCATCTTCCGACAGCACTTCGATGCAGGCCAGAGGCGTGGAGATAATTACCTGTTCCACAGGCGCGTCGCGGGAGATGAGTGTTACATCGGGAATTCGAACCCGGTTCGGCGAAACGCGCAACCGTTGTTCGGGTAAGACCCACACGTGCCACTGTTGTTCACGACCGAAAAAAAAGCCGATCAGAGCCCGTTGCAACTTACTGTGGTCCAACTTACCCACGTTCCGCTCCTGAAGTTCTCCGTCCACGTAATCGCAGTCAGGCCGATAGCTGGTAGCCATATACTGCTCCATGCTTACGAGTAGCGCAGTCTCCATATCACTCACCCCAAATATACTTCGAGAACCATTCCATGTTGTGTTCCATCACGGCGCGCTGCTGCTTCGGTTTATCGATCCCGTGTCCAAAGCCCTTGTACACGATCATCTTTACCGGCACTCCCTGATCTTCCAACGCCTGGCGCAGTTCGTAACCGTTCGGGATCGGAACACGCCGATCTAACTCGCCGTGTTGGATGAGCGTCGGGGTCTTGGCCTGTTTTACGTACGTAATCGGAGAAGTCTTGCGATAAATCTCCGGGTCGTTCCACGGCGTGGAGCCAAGGTACTGGCGCGTGAAGTCTGTGATGTCGGTATTGACGTAATAGGTCGCCCAATCGGATATCCCGGCTCCCACAGAAATCGCTTTAAATCGGTCTGAGGTTGTGGTGAAGAATGCGGAAATGTAGCCGCCTTGGCTCCATCCCATACAACCGAGGCGTTGGGG
>CAXSIG010000207.1:0-8303 GCA_964237255.1 uncultured Bryobacteraceae bacterium | reverse complement strand
TGAGCCGCTGCCAGGTATCGCGATAGCAGGACATGAAGCGGTACTGGCTGTTTAGTACACAACCAGTACCGCTTCATGTCCTTCTATCGCGATACCTGGCAGCGGCTCAACAACGGCGGATTTGGGCGCTTGTTCTACATTCAGGCTTGGCAAAATATGTTCCACCCCCCCGCGTGCGAAACAAATTGGCGGAATCGGCTTAAGCAGTATGTGCTGTACGAGTTCGGTACCCACGCGCTCGATCTGGCTTCGTTTTTCTTCGACGCGTTACCGGAATCGCTACAAGTCAACATTCCGCAAGCTCGCCCCGAGTTCGATGCTGACGTTCTGGTGCACGCCGCTTTGCGATTTCCCGAGGAGCGCCTGGCCGTGTTCTCCTTCAATCGCATCACCCACGCGCCGGAAAAATATTTGGAAATGCGCCTCGATTGCGAACTTGCGTCGATTCGCATCTCGCTGGGAGGCATAGCGCGATTCTCCGTCGAGTGGTCCAGGCATGCGGCACGTCCGGTGGTCAAAGTGGGTCTCTTGAAAGGCGGCCAGGCCCGGAAGGAATCCGGCGGCCGAAGCTCCGCTCTTTCCTCTTCGCGATCGGGCGAGTTCGCCACCGCTACCGCCGAACATCTGCGCTACTTCCTGACTGAAATGCGGAAACCGCAACGGTCTCTCGAAGGCGCGGTCCACGCTCGCGACATTCTGAGCTTGGTTTTCGCCGGTTATGAAAGTGCCCGGACTGGCGAGACGGTTCGTCCCCAATACGCCTCCACTACCGAACCCCATGTTGAACACCAACACGCTCTCTGACCGCAGCCGCGGCTTGCGGAGCGAAATCACTCACGAGCGAACCGCGCACCCCGTTCGTTGCCAAATCTGCGGCGCAGTGCCCACTCCGGGCCTAGATCTAGGGCATCAGCCCGTTGGCGATCTCATTCTTCACAAAGCCCAGCTCAATGAGCCGGAGACGTTGTACCCCTTGCAGCTTTTCCATTGCCCGGATTGCGGTCTATGCCAATTGGGTTTTACCGTGGACCCCGCAGTGGTCTACAAAGACTTTCCGTTCGTCAGCGGTACCACCCAGACGGCAACGCGGCATCTGCAGAGCCTTGCACATCAACTCACCGAGCGGCTTTCACTTGGGCCAACAAGCTTTGCTGTCGACATCGGATCAAACGATGGCACGTTGCTGAAAGGCTATCTGACTGCCGGCGTCAAGTTTTTCGGTGTCGACCCCGCGGGAGAACCGGTCCGCATCGCCAACGAGCAAGGCATCCCCACGCTGCACGCTTTCTTTAACGAAGAAACCGCAGATCGTATTGTCGCCGAGCACGGCCAAGCCGACGCCATTTCCGCCGCGGGATGTTTCGCCCACATCGCCGACCTTGCCGGTGTCATGAAGGGAGCCCGAACCCTGCTTCGTAAAGGCGGGATATTCGCCACCGAAAATCAGTATTGGTTGGCCATGGTGCAGCACGGCCATTACGACAACGTGTTTCACCAACATCTGCGTAACTACTCGCTACGTCCGCTTATTCAATTGTTTTCCGATTACGGGATGGACGTGTTTGATATTGTGCGCTCCGAAGTCTACGGCGGTTCCATTCGCGTCTTCAGTTGCCATCGCGGCGACCATCCAATCCATGAGCGCGTTCACGAACTGGCCGCTATAGAGAGCGCAGCGCGGCTTTACGACCATGCAACGAATGAGCGCTTTGCTGCAGATACCGCCGAGCGGAAAATCAAACTGTTCGACGATGTGTACTCGCGTAAGAAGGCAGGCCAAAAGGTAATCGGGATCGGCGCTCCCGCGAAGGCGTCGACGGTTTGCAATTACTGCCGGTTGGGCCCGGAGCAACTTTCCTACATCACGGAAGTCAACCCGCTCCGAGTGGGCCGCTTCCTGCCAGGCGTCCACATTCCGATCGTGGAAGAAGAATGGATGATTCGCGATCCTGAGCCTGCTTCGGCCGCGATTCTGTTCGCCTGGAACTACTACGACGAGGTGGTTCCGAAACTTCGAGCCAGAGGGTTCGCCGGAGACATCCTCTGCCCGTGAGTAAAGGGACGATACTCTTCGGAGGCAGCGGATTTCTGGGACCCTACATTCTGAATCGCGATCCTTCGATGATTTCCGTCGGCCGCACGCCGCCGCTCACCGCGAACCGGCATATCCAAATCGATTCGCTGGACAACCTGGATGCTCTGCGGAACGTTGAGTTCGACAAAGTGGTTTACATCATCGGCAATACGGACCATCACAATCTTGAGAAAGAGCAGGTCCCACGCGAAGAGCAGATCGCATTCGACTATCACGTGACTCCGCTGCTTCGTACGCTGGAGCAATTGAAGCAATACCCGATTCGTCGCTTCATCCATTTCTCCACAATCCTGATCTACGACGAACATCGGATTACGCTACCGGTCTCAGAGCACTCGCCCATCGATCCATATAAGAATCGCTACGTTCTCAGCAAATACATGGCGGAGGAAGCGCTGAATTTCTATCGTCGGTGGATTCCCATCACGAACGTTCGTCTCTCGAACATTTATGGCCCAACACCACTGGAACGCTGGGACCTGATTCACGTGCTCAGCCGCAAGTTGCTTCGCGACGGACAAGCGGAGATGTGGAGCACGCGCCCGCAACGCGACTTCATTTACGTGGACGACGCGGCCCGCGCGGTAATCCAGCTTTTAGACGCGGAACACGAGGGGACGCTGAATCTGGGTACTGGAATCATGACACCGGTCCAGGTTGTGAAAGAAGCGTTGGAGGAAGCGAGCGGCTGTACCATCCGCGACCTGGACATACCCACGCAGGGCCCCAGGCAATTCCAATGCGACATGACGACGCTCAATCGCCTGATCGATTGGCAGCCGCGCTATTCGCCGCGCGAAGGCGTTCACACCACCTATCGGACCATGGCATCGTATCCGCGTTAGCGCGTCACGGCTTCCGCGAGAACTGCAAGAGTCTCTTTCGCGCATCGCTCCCAGGAGAATCGCGTCGCATTGCGCAAGCCGTCTGCCCGCAGCCGGTCCCGTAATGACTCGTTGCAAGCCACTTGCGTCATGGCATCAGCCAATAATCGCGGTTCTAACGTACGGACGTAAACGGCCGCGCCTCCGGTAACCTCACGCATGCCTCCTGTATCGATACAAATCACAGGTGTTCCCGCGGCTTGTGCTTCCATCACAGGTAGCGAAACCGTCTCATATACCGACGGCATGACTAACGCTTCGGCGGCGTTGTATAAAACATTAATCTGGTTGTCTTCCAGATAATCGCAGTAGCGGACACACTCTCGAACTCCGAAGCGTTCACAAAGGGCGTTCAGATCCAAGTTGCGAAGGTTCAAGCCCGCAAGAACCAGCGAATGCGGCTGGCCGGATTCCCGCTTGAACGCGCCAAACGCTTCAAGCAGACACGGTAGGTTTCTTCTTCCGGAAATCTTTCCGACGAATAGAAAAAATGGTTGGTCATTTTCCGTAATTGCTGTCGCGTGCCGGCAAGCGTCAACGCGATTCAGCGGCTTCACAAACTCGGCGGGCGCCAGATAAATCACGCGAATCTTCTCTCGCGACACACCCCAATAACGAACGATATCTTCACGCCCCGCTTCCGAATCCGTGATCACCAACGTGGCGTGCCGGGCGCTCCACCCATAAAGCCGGTTGTAGAAGACCCGTACGGGCAGCGGAAACATTTCAGGATAGATCTGCTGTACCGCATCATGCGTAGTCACCACCGTGCGGGCGCGCGTAAACAGCGGCCGCGAGTAAGACGGACAAAAGAGCACATCATCCAGACACGAAGGGCCAAGCAAAAGGTTTTCCCAGACCAGCATCGGCCACTTCGATCGCAACACGCGGGTCAGCACCTTGGAGGGCATTTGCAGCACGTCAGCCGGAATCGCCTCGGGAGAGTAAAACGTCGCCGCATCGAACGGTTCGATCCGTTCCCATCGGCTAACGATATTGAATAAATACCGCCCTACACCCGTCCGGCGGCCGTGAATCCGCCAGCCGTTAACACCTAGCTTCAACCGCGCATGTCCCGGCAAAATTGGTGCATGACTTCAGAAATCCAATAGACATCATCGTCCGACATGCCGGGATGCGATCCTACATAAAACGAGTTCCGGTTGATATACGCCGCAACGGGATATTCGCTGTCCAGATTGCCAAACATTTCCCGGTACACCGGCTGATTGATCAGCGGCAACACGTAGCGCGTCTCAATCCCCCGTTCCTCCAAATACTGGATCAACGCTGCGCGCTCCAAGCACGAATCAAGAATTGTAAGCGGATAGAACATGTATCCGTGCTCCGCTTCCGGCCGGCTTTTCGGTAACTGCAACACCCCGCTCAGATCGTCCAACTCCCGTGTAAGTAGACCGGCGACCTCGCGCCGCCTTGCCGCCATCACCTCTCGTTCCTCAAACTGGGCAATCCCGAGCGCGGCTTCCATCTCCGTAGCCCGAAAGCTGTACCCAGGACGCACGAATGAAAACCGCCGATCCGCAATCTCAAACAGCCGTCGACCTTCCGCTTCAGCATCATCGTCGATCCGTGTATAAATCGAGTCACGACCATGATTCATCAGGCTCTTCAACATGACAAACAGTTCGGGATTGTCCGTGGTGCACAAGCCTCCGACGCCGGTCGATATTACGTGCGCTACATAGGTAGAAAAGCTCGCCACATCGCTGAATGATCCAACCGGTTTCCCGCGGTAATGAACGAACATCGCCTCCGCTGAATCTTCGGCGATCCGTAAACCCCGCCTGTTGCAGATCTCGACGATCGGGTCCATGTCGCAAGGGAGGCATCCGACATGTACTGGCATAATCGCTCGCGTGCGCGGGGTAATATGCTTCTCAATCTCATTCGGATCGATGCAGTAGTAATCCCGCTCCACATCGACAAACACCGGCTTGAGCCCGTTATATAAGACAACGTTGGCTGTTGCGACAAACGTGACGGCCGGTACCAGCACCTCATCGCCGTCCTGCCATCTGTAGTGTTCCTTCATAGCGGCGAGCGCAATGTGAAGCGCGCTGGTGCCGCTATTGCACATGAGTCCGTAATTACATCCATGAGCCGTAGCGATAAGCCGCTCAAACTCCAGCATCTTCGGACCTGCGGAAAGACGGCCCGATTCCAGCACCTCCAAGACAAGTGCCTTGCCGCGCGGGCTAATTGAACAATCGCCTACACCGATCTGTCTTTTAGGCACAATCGTCGCGGAAATCTGCCGCGCTGAACCGACGGACATCAGACTCTCAGTATGACTGGCGGATGAAACCTCTGCCACCGACCGAGGACCACATTTCTGTGCTGACTCGACGACTTCTGAGCGAGGCCGTGACAATAAAGTGTGCCTCGCGTTTCCGCCGTTATCACGTTTCTCAATTCTGAGCGTTTTCTCGCCGAAGCGGTCAGGAGTGTCGAACGGCAAGATTTTTCCGATTGGGAACTGCTACTCGTTGACGATGGCTCCCAGGATGGAAGCAGGCAAATTGCGGAGCGGCTGCAAAACCATCGGATCCGATTGCTATCGCATCCTCATGGTGAAAACCGAGGCATCAGCGCATCGCGGAATTTCGGCGTCCGCCACGCGACAGGTGAACTGATCGCGTTGCTCGATTCCGACGACATATGGCAACCCGGCAAGCTTCGGAAACAAGTTGCGATTCTAGATCGACATGCGGAAGCAGCCATGGTGTACGGCAATGCCGTCCGGTGGTATTCGTGGAACAGCAGCGATGCCCTGGATGAAGTAGTCTGGAACACCGAACAAGACCGCGTGGTCCCTCCACCCGAGGTTTTGTGCAAATATTTGCAGGACGAGAGCATGGCTCCGTGCACCTGTACCGCTGTCATCCGGCGCAATGCTTACGAAGCGGCGGCCGGCTTTCATGAAGATTTTCACGACCTCTACGACGATCAGGTATTCTTCGCGAAACTTCTGCTGCGAAACGCCGCTTATGTGATGAGGGAGCCGACCGCGCACTATCGGCAACACGAGCGCTCCACGTGCGCTCAAGCTCGCGAGGCTGGTACGGAATCAGTTGTGCGGCGCCGGTTTCTTAGCTGGCTGCTCGACTATCTTCCGGCGGACGAGAAACAAATCCGAACCATTGCCGAAGAAGAGCTTCATCGGTTGCCTGAAAGCGTTCCTCCCACGCACCGAGCGAACGCTTCATGGCCGCAACGCTTCCAAACTGGAACGGCACCTGCGTAAGATACGCTTCAATTGCCCATAGTTTCCGTTCATGCACCTCTTCCGTATCGACCACGATCGGTGATCGCGCACGGTTCCGAATTGCATACGGAGAATCCTGGTAAAGCATGCAGTTCCCCGGGAGGGTTCTTCGCACCTGAAGATGATCGGCGTGGTTTCCTAGGCCTTGCGGACCAAAGACAACGTCCGCGGCGGGAAGCGAGATTTGGCGCCAGACTTCATCATCGCCATGCACGCCCGCGAAAAGATCCGGCGCGCTGGTGTACCCGCGATGTGGAGCATCGGGTAGATTCAGATGTACCGGCTCGCACAGACCTGCGCGCCGGCAGAATTCCCGATCTTCCGCTCGACGGAGGGCCATGTAGTCGACGTCTTCGCTCAGGCCTTTATCCAACTGGCAAGCTAACGCGAACCCTTCCGGATTCGGCACAGACCGCGTGAAGACAGTGGCGATCGTAACGTCCCAGCCTTCTTGCACTAAGCGGATTGCGGTTCCCGCGCAGGAGAATGCGACATCGTCCAGATGGGGGGAAACAAACAGGGCCGATGGCATCAGAGCAGATGCGGAGCTTCTCGAAAACGGCAAGGCGCGCGATCTTGCGGCATGCTCCACGAATCATCCGGAGCGCTGCCGACCAGAGATTGGTAAACAGTACGAATCTGTTTCGCCACAGCGGGCCAAGAGTACAGAGTTCGCACGTCTTGAAGCGCCCGTGCTCGCAATCGTTCGCGGAGAGGCCGGTCGGCCAGCATGGTCTGGATAGCGCGAGCAAGGCCTGCCACGTCGCCAGGGTCCACCAGGATGCCGTTCTCGCCATCCTGAATACAATCCACCACGCCGACCGAGCGGCAGGAGATGACGGGTAAGCCGCTTGCCATTGCTTCGAGAATGGTGTTGGAAAAGCCCTCCGCATAAGTCGGCGACAGAAAGATATCGCCACGGCCATAAACACTTGGGACGTCCTCGTAGGACGCGTATCCAGTCAACTCAACCTGAGCTTGTAACCCCAACGCTGCAACCCTGTTTCGAACCGCGTCCACGTCCGGGCCGATGCCGGAAACGATCACGCCGCGGCGATCTGTGAGCAACGCAATCGCGTCCAGCATATCGATCACGCCTTTACGACGATCCACGCGGCCGTGATAAAGCAACTGAGGAACGGCGTTCTCCTCCTTCAAGGGAGTGAACCGCTCAACATCGACAGCGCCGGGGATGATCGTGAAGCGATCGCGGAGCGTTCCGTGATTGGCTTCCACTTCGTCCGCGAAGGAGCGCGAGCCGATTAGCAACGCACCGGAGTGGTCCAAGACTGCGAGCATCGCTGCCTTGTGAGTTGAGCAGCATAGGCCCACCCAATGTCCGTCGCCGCCCTGGATCGAAACCAGATTGGGAACACCGGTTCGGCGGCTGGCTTGGAGCGCGGCGAGTCCCGTGGGATAGCAGTACTGCGCGTGCAGAACATCGAAGGGCTCGCGCTCATGTTCCGCAACGGCGACGGAGACCATCTCTTCTATGTCCGACTCCCAATCGCCGCCGTTCTGTCCGCCGCGAGCCTCAAGTCCGATGACCTTCACGCCGGGCACGGGTGGCGGTGGCCCGCCGCCGTAAATGCGCGTTCCCGCCTCATCTCCCCGGTATTGCGAAATCATCGTTACGCGATCTCCAGCCGCGACCAGTTCGCGTAAGAGGTTCTGCGCATACACGCTCATTCCGGAGATTGCCGGGAAATAGCGCCGGGAGAAAAAGCAGATGTTCATCGAGCGCGCAAATATGCCAAAGCCTGAGGAACCATGGTGTGAGCGCGGTGCGAATCGCGGGAAAGCTCCACACAAACTAAACGCTCGAAGCAAATTCCCCGCAGCGCATCCAACACGGAAGGCACGTCCATATCGCCTTCGCCGAACGGCACGTGATCGTGAACACCGCGCCGCATGTCTTCCACGGTCACGGTTCCTAATTCCAATGCAAACTCGCGCACAGCGTCGGCTGGGTCGCGGTCTTGCGTCACCAGACAATGACCGGTATCCAGTGCAAGAGTGAGGCGCGGAAACTCCCGTT
>CAXSIG010000206.1:6207-8311 GCA_964237255.1 uncultured Bryobacteraceae bacterium | reverse complement strand
GGTATAGCATTGCAGCGTCGAAAACCGGCTTCGGCACGGAAACGCGCCCGGAGTTGAAGCTGGATACTCAGCAGGTGGCGCGTGTCGATTTCACCCTTCGTCCGGGCGCGGTCAGCGAGAGCGTCGATGTATCGTCGACCGCGGCTTTGCTAGATTCCGAAACTTCCACGGTCGGCCAGGTGATCAATAGCAAACAGGTGGTCGATCTCCCGCTAAACGGCCGCAACTACCTTACGCTTTCGCTTCTTACCGCGGGCACGGCGCCCGACACGCGCGGACGCACCGGTAGCGAAGGCGGCTTCTCCGCTTCAGGCCAGCATCAGTATCAGGTCAATATCACCGTTGACGGTTTGGACAACACCACGCGCAGTTCCGGAGGTCCCTTGGGCTATGAGGCTCAGGTAGTGAAACCTTCCATCGACGCGGTGGAAGAGTTCCGGGTGGTGACGAATAATTTGTCCGCGGAATTCGGCTACCGTATGGGTGGCCAAGTCTTTGTTACTACGCGTTCCGGTACTAACCGAATGCACGGTACAGCCTATGAGTTCCTCCGCAACGATCACCTGGACGGTACGAATTTTTTCGCGAACGCCAACGGATCAGGCAAGCCGGTCTATAAACAAAATCAATTCGGCGGAACCATGGGCGGACCAATCTGGAAAAATCACACGTTCTTATTCGGCAGCTTCGAAGGAACAAGGATCCGGCTGGGCCAGAGCTTCGTGTCCACTGTTCCTACCATTCTGGAGCGCCAGGGGAACTTCTCCGAGATCCGGCCGATCTTCGATCCCAACACAACGGCCGGAACCGGCGCCGCTATGACCCGCACGCAATTTCCCGGCAACATCATTCCCGCCAGCCGTTGGGATCCGCTGTTTCCTAAACTGCTTGCGCTCTATCCACTGCCGCAAAACAACGCCATTGCGAACAACTATTTTTATTCCCCCACCGACCGCGACCAAACCAACCAGTACGATTTCCGTGGAGATCAACTATTCGGATCCTCCATGCGGCTCTCCGCCCGATATAGCCGGCGGGATCGCGATCAATATCAGAACGGGCCACTGCCGCTTCCCGCGGATGGCGGGCTAGCCACAACAACAACCCTGACCGGGCATAGCGGCGTAGTTGCCTTCACCCAAACCATCACGCCGACCCTGAATAATGAAGCCAGATTCGGAACTTCCGTCGTGAACTCCGCTTTCGACATCCCCTACACAAGCTCCTTGTTCTCAGACTACGGCGTCACCGGCATTCCGAAGACGAACCTGGCAACCTCAAACGACCACGGCCTTTCCCTTTTCACGCCGCAAGGTTACGCCCAGTTAGGGTCACGAGCATTCTGGCCGAACATCAACAACCTGAATCTCTACCAGTGGAGCGATACCGCGTTCAAGGTATACCGCAGCCACACCATCAAGTTCGGTTTCGATTACCGCCACGAAGCGATTTATCGAAATGCGGCTCGCTACGCGCGGGGCCAGTTCATCTTTAACCGGGAGTTCACCGCGAACCCGCAGAATCGCGCGGCCACTGGGGACGGACTGGCTGAATTCATGCTCGGCTTGGCGTCAAGCGGAAACGTCAGCAATGAGAACGGCGAAGACATCCGGGTCAACAGCATTGCCGGCTTCGTTCAGGACGATTGGAAGGTCACGCCGAAGCTAACGCTCAATCTCGGGCTTCGCTATGACGTCTTCCTCGCGCCAACGTATCCTCACGATGCGGTCTCGAACTTCATCCTGAACTTCGATCAGCTTGGCGCGAACGCGCGGCTGCAGCAGATCCGTCCCAAGGACGGAAGCGATTGTCTTTGCAACGAAAACTTCAACAACTTCGCGCCTCGTGTCGGGCTGGCTTATCAACTGCGGCCGAAGACCGTGGTTCGCGCCGCTTTCGGGATTATTTACGCGCAGGCCGATAACATTTCCACGCAAATCGCGCGCGGTGTGAATCAAGCTCCGGACTATGTACAAATTACTTTGGCCACAACAGACCGTATCAATCCGCTGCTGACTCTGAAAGGGGGGTTCCCCGCCGTTCAACTGCCCGCCACCACCATACCCGGTCCGGCCTTGGTGGGAATTTCACTACGCCCGGCCAC
>CAXSIG010000206.1:5391-6197 GCA_964237255.1 uncultured Bryobacteraceae bacterium | reverse complement strand
ATTCCCACCCAATACTCGGAACAGTGGTTTTTGGATGTCCAGCACGAATTGCCGTATAGCATCCTGCTCACAGCCGGATATCAAGGCAACGGAACGCATCACCTCACCACGGATTTCGACAATAACGTACCCTTCGGACCGGCCACCAGTACCGTCGCCAGCCGTAGACTTCTACCCTTCTACAACAGCATCACCGGCACCTTGGCTACCGGCAATCTGAGCTACAACGCATTCACGGCGAAGCTGGAGAAACGGTTCTCTCGCGGACTTCAATTCCTGATGGTATACACGCTCGCGCACACCATCGACAACGTCACGGAGGTCTATAGCGACAACGGCCCAGGGGGCGGAAATGCGGTGAACCCATACAATCGAACACTCAATCGAGGCAACTCGGATCTGGACGTTCGAAACAACTTCGTAGTTAGCTCCACATGGGAGCTTCCCGTAGGAAAGGGCCGCCGTTGGCTCAACCGTGGGGGCATTGCGGATGCCGCGCTCGGCGGCTGGCAGTTGACCGGTATCGGAACCGCTCGTTCCGGTTTGCCCTTCACCGTGATCACCACCGGCGGTTTGACCAACGCGGGTGGTGAGGATCGTCCGAATCGAATCGGCGACGGCAACCTGGACTCGTCGCAGCGGTCGATCAGTCGTTGGTTCGACACGTCAGCCTTTACCGTGCAGCCGCAATATACCTACGGCAACTCCGGCCGGAACATTATTCGCGGACCCGGAGTGAAACATATCGACTTCTCCCTTCAAAAGTTTTTCGCCATCACCGAGCGGGATCGCCTGCAGCTCCGCGC
>CAXSIG010000206.1:0-5381 GCA_964237255.1 uncultured Bryobacteraceae bacterium | reverse complement strand
GAATCGTTCAACCTGACAAATACGCCGGCGTTCGGGCAGCCGAACAATACGCTCAACGGCACAAATCCCGGCGTCATTACGACAGCCGGTCAACCACGTAGAATTCAGTTCGGACTTAAACTCTTGTTCTAGAGGTTCAATATGACTCCTGAAATTACCCGGCGCGCTGCGATTGGAGCGTTGGGGACCGCCGCCCTGACCGCCGCGGGTAGTCGAAGTACTGCCGCTGCTGAGCCCAAGCGAAACTTGTTGTTCATCGCGGTGGACGATCTCAACGACTGGATCGGTTGTCTGAACGGCCACCCCGGCGTGATGACTCCGAACATGGATCGCCTCGCCAAGCGGGGGATGCTCTTCACCAGCGCTCACTGTGCGGCGCCGGTTTGCAACCCTTCCCGTTCGGCATTGATGTACGGCAAGCGTCCCTCGAACAGCGGCGTTTACACGAACGACCAACCGCATCGCCGTTCCCCTTTGCTGGCCGATGCCGTTACACTCCCGATGCACTTTCGGGAGAGCGGCTACCGGGCGGTTGGCGGGGGCAAGATTTACCACGAACGCTATCCCGATCCGCGTAGTTGGGATGAGTATTATCCTTCACAAGCCAAGACGAAGCCACCGGACCCGGAGCCGGAAAACAAGCCACTCAACGGCATGCCCAACACGGCAAATTTCGATTGGGGAGGCATTCCCAATTCGGATAACGAAATGGGCGATTACAAAGTGGTCGATTGGGCGAAGGGCGAACTGTCGAAGCCTCAGGATAAGCCGTTCTTTCTCGCGTGCGGAATTTACAAGCCGCATCTGCCCTGGTACATTCCGCAGAAGTATCTCGATATGTACCCACTCGATAAAATCACGCTGCCCGTTGTGAAGGACGACGATCTGGACGATGTCCCGCCTATTGGAAAGCAGCTAGCGATGATGAACACGCACGATCACGAGCGCGTGAAGAAGTATAACCAGTGGCACTCCGGCGTTCGCTCCTACATGGCGGCCATCACCTTTGCGGATGTACAAGTAGGACGCGTACTGGATGCGCTCGATGCCGGCCCACACGCGAACAATACCAACATCGTCCTGTGGAGCGACCACGGCTGGCACTTGGGCGAGAAGCTGCATTGGCGGAAATTCACATTGTGGGAACGGGCCACTCGTAACGTTTTAATGATCGCGGCGCCGGGAGTTGTTAAGCCCGGTACCACGTGCGATCGCACAGTCAGCCTGGTGGATCTGTATCCCACTCTCACGGAGCTATTCGGATTGCCGCAGCGAACCGGTCTTGACGGCAGAAGTCTAATGCCGCTACTTAAGAATCCGGCCACCGCCTGGGACTATCCCGCCATAACCACCTATCCCCGCGGCAACCATTCCGTTCGCGATGCGCATTGGCGATATATCCGTTATCACGACGGTACGGAAGAACTATACGACCGCGATAAAGATCCGAATGAATGGACCAACATCGCGAACGAATCCCAAGCGCAAAAAGCCAAGAAGCGCTTGATGGCGTATATCCCTCCAACCGACGCTCCCGATGTTCCGCGCGATGCGGCCACCAAGGAAGGCGAAGCGGAGTAGCACAATTTACCGGACGCGATTCCTGCGACACATGACGGAGCATCCCTAGCCTGCACAAAAACATCCGCGAATCGGTTACCGTAGTCCAATGGCAAAATTCCGGGCATCGCGTCGTTTCGTCTCGGCAGGCATCCTTTATAGCTCGCTTCTGACCGGATGGTCGCAACAATCCGGGGCTCCGGCTACCGGTACTCCCGCACCTCCCGACCCGATCGTCGGCATTGTCGGGCATCTCGATCTTGAACGATATAAGGCCACCGTTAAAGGCTTGACTAAGTTCGGGGACCGCCGTCAAGGAACGGACCGAAACCGCGCCGCTATCGATTGGATTGAAGCGCAACTCAAGAGCTACGGATGCACGAACACCGAACGAATCCGATACGATTACCAGCCTCCTGAGGGCGGACGTCCAGCCGGAGCCCGTCCCGCTGCCGGATCGACAACGGGTCCGGGCGGCTCGCGCCGTCGGGGTTATCGCATACCGGAGGGCGTCAATAACGATCCGATGAAGCAGCCCGATCTGAAGCTCCGCGAGTTGAATACACAGCCATCTACTCCAGGTCCGCGCGAAGAGGTCTTCTGTACGAAGATCGGCACGACGCATCCCGAGGAGATGTACATAGTGGGAGCGCACATGGACGGGATCGGATGGGGCGAGGCGGCGAACGACGACGGGTCAGGCACCGCGATCGTGATGGAAATGGCTCGTATCCTGAGTAACCCCCGCATCCAGACTGAGCGGTCGATTCGGTTTGCGCTTTGGAACAATGAAGAGACCGGCTTGAACGGCGCGCGCGCTTACGCCACCCAGCGCAAGGACATGCAGGGAATCGAGTCACCCAAAGGCTCCGGCAAGTATCCCGAACCCAAGTGGCTGGGCATGATTCAACACGACATGATGATGTTTGACCATGGGATGCCCAAAAAAGACGGGACAATGAGCAAAGAACAGCGGCCCGAGGCGGACGTCAATATCGAATATCAAGTCACTTCGAAGTTCGCCGACTCTGCGATGGTGCTGGCTCATAAGTTACAGCTAGCTAACGATAAGTACGCCACCGATTACCCCGCTAACGTAGGGCCGCACATGACCAATACGGATTCGACGCCGTTTATGGATCTAACACCGTCCATCAGTCTGCGCGAAGCCGAGCGGGGCGCTCAACTAGGCAACGGCTGGGACCCGCATCACCATCAACCTACCGACGTTTACTCCACGTTCACGGATGACGATTTTCGTTTGGGCTTGAATGCCGCACAAACCACATTGGGAGCAATTTGCCAACTGGCTGGGGCCAAGCCGGTCGACAATTAGACTCAGCGCCGTAGCGGCCATTGGCGTCCGTACGAGAGTGAACGCCACAACCACTCGAAGGGACCGAAATAGAAGTGGCGAAGCCAGAGTTTACTGAATTGGGCTTGGACCAGGTAAATCGCGATACCGATACTTGCGGCGGCGGCAGAACTCGTTCTTCCGAAGAGGCCGAAGCCGTATCCGTAGAAGATGTACCCGAGCACAATGGACTGAATCAGGTAATTAGTCAGGGCCATGCGGCCAAGAGCCGCCACGCCGGGTAGAAAATCATTGCGGCGCGGCGTCAACCACAAGAGCAGGCCAGAGACGTAAGCGAGCGCCAACAGGACGGAAGGATCCAGATGCGTGTGCGCAAACGCGGGCCACGGCTTGGCCGTGAGTGCGATTCCCGAAAGGGCGCCGATCGCGCAAGCGATGACCAACTTGCCGCGATTCCGCTCCGGCGCTTGCAGGATGCCGCTTCGCCAAGCCGCAACGCCCCAGAACATCAGGCCCGCGGTACGCGGTAAAACCATAATCAGCAAGGGCACAATGAGGGCCCATGTTTCTCGCCAACGGAACGCGAGAATCGCTGGATAGCCGCCATTTCCGTAAATTCGACGTGCTTGTTCGACATAGGCTGCAACGCTTGTTCCGGAAGGCAAGCTCGGTGCAAATGAAACGAACTCCGAAAGAACGATCAAGGCCGCTCCTAACACCAGGAGAATGCGCCAAGATAGACCGATGAACGGCAGAAGCAATAGTCCGCAGACCGCGTAGAGCGTTAAGATCTCGCCATTCCATATCAACAGCAGATGAATTGCGCCGAATACCAACAGCCATCCCATTCTTCTCAAAAGAAAATCGCGAGCACTGACGCCGCGCGTAGCCGCGCGTTCCATTTGGATCGCGATACCTACTCCGAACAGAAAGGAAAAGATGGTGAACGCTTTAAATTCCAATACGTACGAAGACAGCAATTCGACCCAGTAATCCATGCCGTGTAAGTCTTCTCGCTGAATGTGTTCCAACAGCGGGACGCGAAAGTCCGACATGATGTTGACGATCAGGACACCAAAGAGCGCGAGCCCTCGAATGATGTCGATCGCACGGATACGTTCGTTGGAACCGGCAGGTTGCCAGTCGGATTCCACGCTCACTGGTTCACCGCCACAAACTAAGATTCCACGGAAACAAAGTTTGCAAACATCTGATTGGCTTCCGGCAGACTAGCCAGTGGCACGTAGTCGCAAGCTGCGGCATAGCGTGCCCACATGGCGCCCAGCCCGGGATGACTGTGCGCTTTTTCCAAGCCGCCTTGGGCCCATTCGAATACTTCAACCACCGTTCCATCCCCAGCCATCCCTACGATATGAGGACGATCCGTCGCAAGGCCGATGCTGCGCAGGTATGGAACATGCTCGGCTGTCAAAGCCATCAGTTCCGCTTCCTTGCCCGCCTTCGGTTTGTAGGCCACAATCGACAACCTGGCTTCCGGGTAATTCTGCATGGTTTGCGCTCCAGACCGTTGACGCAGTCTATCAGAGTGGTCGCGGCTGGAATATAAGATAGAATGCGATTCAAACCAGGTGATACGTCGCGTACTGACTGCCGCGCTCTTTTGCACGTTAACAGCGATTCCGCGTACAGCCATTCATCCCGCGATCACCGCCTTGGCGTGGTCGCCCGATAGCGCGTCGATAGCAGCCGGAACCTTTCAGGAAGTGCGCATCGTCGATCCCGCTACGTCGGCGGTGCGAGCAACTTTAAAAGGGGAAGCGGACCAGGTTCGCGCGCTTGCATGGTCACACGACGGAACGCGTTTGGCCGCAGCCGGCGGCCCACCCGGACAATTCGGAGAAATCAAACTCTGGGACGCGAAAAGTTGGAAGGAACTTACTACCTGGAAAGGTCATCGAGACTGCATCTACGCCGCGGCCTTCTCACCTGACGGCAGCATTGTGGCAACCGCAAGTTACGACAAACTCATCAAACTCTGGGATGCGGCCACAGGCCGGGAAATCCGCACGCTGAAAGACCACATCGATGCAATCTACGCACTGGCTTTCACGGCGGATGGCAAACGGCTGATCTCCGTTTCGGCCGACCGTAGCGTGAAAGTGTGGAATCCCGCCACTGGTGAACGTCTCTACACGATGAGCGAACCGACCGACGGTCTCAACACGCTTGCGCTCTCTCCCACAGGCGATTTGGCCGCGGCGGGGGGACTGGACAAGACGATTCGCATCTGGCAACTCGGCGAGAAGAGCGCAATGTTGAAAGCGTCCCTAATCGCGCATGAGGACAGTATTCTGCAACTCAGTTGGTCGCCTGATGGGAAGCGCTTGGCATCGTCTTCCGCGGACAAAACAGTTAAGATTTTCTCCGTCGTTCCTTTGGCCGAAGTGCGAGCCATTCCCAACCAGCCCGACTGGGTAACCGCTCTGGTTTTCTCGCCCAATGGGAAATATTTGGCCGCCGGGCGCCTCGACGGATCGCTCGAAAT
>CAXSIG010000205.1:3443-8316 GCA_964237255.1 uncultured Bryobacteraceae bacterium | reverse complement strand
AGCCGGATGGTTCAGAGGCCGCTCTCTCAGCCTTCGGACGGAAACAGTTTGAGGCGGCCCTTGGGCAAGGGGAGCGCACCGTTGAGATCGCACCTGAGCAGGTGGTCGATGCCGATCTACCGGTAGGAGCTTTGTACGATCTTCGCCAATCGGGTACTTATCGCATCGTAGGAAAATGCAAGAAATCACGCGCGGTTTCTAACGAAATCGAGATTCGCATCTAAATTGCTAACTGTTTCCCTATGGATATGTTGAGGAAGTTGGCGGACGCGAAAGGTCCCTGTGTGACTATCGTAGAAGCAAACGGCAACGCTGCCCGGCTGCAGGAAGCCGTACGTGAAGTTGAGGCCGCCTTGCCCGCGCCGAATCGCGCTAGTTTGGTTGCGTCGCTGCGCGAAAGTATGGGCCGTATCGATTCCGATTCAAAAGGCACGGTGGTGATGCTCGTATCGCCTGAGCTGAACGAAGTGCGAATCACCGGAGAAGAACTTCCGTCCCTTCACACCGTTTCTGAGCAATTCCCGCTACGCGCTCTCATTCCGGTTTTTCAGCAACCGCACGAGTTTTATTTGCTGGCCCTCAGCCGCAACCGGACGCGATTACTTCACTGCAGCGCCACCGCGGCCGAAGAGATCAACCTTCCCAAGGACACTCCACTCAGCTTGGACGATTCGAAAGATACCGATACGCCGGATCACCTGCAAGACAAAATGGGAACTGCCGGGCCCGGTCACGGACAGATGAAAGGCGTGATGTCCGGCGTCTCGAATGACGCGGACCGCCAACCCGAGTACACCCACAACTTTTTCCGAACTATCGATCGTGCAGTGAACGCCGCCACCAGGGAGCGTGCTCTACCCCTTGTGCTGGTTGGCGTAGAAAGCGAGCTGGCCATTTATCGCGAAGTGAATACCTACAGCCTTCTGGCGCCAACGGGTGTCCTTGGATCGCCCGATAGTTTTAAAGGCGGTGAAATGCACGCGCGCGGGTTGCGAGCGCTTTCTACGTTCGTCGCGCCCGCTACGGAGAAGACGTTGAGTGAGATCGATAAGCTGGTCGGTACCGGCCATGCGTCGCTACACGCGGCGGACATCGTCAGTGCTGCTCACGAAGGCCGTATAGCGCATTTGTTTCTTCAATCGTCGGCGGAGTATCTGGGTACCTTCGACCCGGACAAAAACAAGACCACCCACCACGCCAGCAATGGAAACGACGATCGTCACAACCTGATGGACGATGCCGCCCGCCAAACCATTCTCCACGGTGGACAGGTTACAGTGTTGACAGGCAGACAGATGCCAAATGGCGTCCCAGTTTGTGCGGTATACCGTTATTGATGTAAGGGGGTTATATGAATCGACGACTCATCCTCATTGGAACTATTGCCGGGGCCCTTGGTTGGGCGCAAATTCCGACCGCGCCGAATACGCAGCCGAAACCTGTTAACGATCCGACGAACACGGGCAACATCACCGGTGACCCAACCATTCCGGGGAGTGTCGGAACCATCACCGGATCGAATCCTGGGATCGGTTCCAACCCTGGCGCCGGTGTGACGCAGCAAATGCGGGAAGCCGCCGACCAGATTTTTGCCACCAATCTGACACTTCAAGATATGACCGGCATTGAGTTGGCCAAGATGGTGACGGCCAAGTCGTCGAGCGATGCCGTGAAGACCTACGCCCAGCAAATGACGGACAGCAACAAGAAAATGATCGGCCGGTTGAAGCGTATTGCCGCTCGCGGCAGCGTAACGATCCCGGGTGATCTGGATGCGCATCACAAAGCCAGGGTCGAAAAGTTAGCGAAGCTTTCCAGTGCCGAATTTGATCGCGCTTTCGCCAAAGATCAAGTAACGGCCGTCGAACGGAATCTGAAGTCTTTTGAACAAGAGATTCAAAATGGCTCGGACGAAAACTTGAAGACCTTAGCTTCGCGCTCTACACCGGCTTTACAAAAGCAACTGCAGGACGCTAAGGACATGGAGCGGGCGCTGAAAGGAAAGTCGTAGCGTCTCTTTGTGCGGTTTCTTAAATTCGGGCCTTTCTTAGCATCCGCCCTGTTATTGGCTTTGGATCCTGCGGCGGCGAAACGTTCAATCAGAACGGATCGTCTGCTAGAGGAAATCAAAATTCTTGCGTCGGATGAGTACGAGGGTCGCGCACCGGCATCGCACGGGGAAGAATTAACAGTCCAATATCTCGCCGATCGGTTTAAGAGCCTCGGTTTAAAGCCAGGCAATCCAAACGGAACATGGACGCAGGATGTTCCACTCTTCGGAATCTTGTCGAGCGGTACATCGTCGGTCGAAGTCGGCGGACAGCAGTTTACCTTGGCGCCCAAACTAGACAGTGTTACGTGGAGTCTTCGCCCGGAGGTCGATATTCAAGTTAAGAACTCGGATGTCGTGTTTGTCGGTTACGGCGTGGTTGCTCCCGAATTTGGCTGGGACGATTATAAAGGCGTTGACGTTCGCGGCAAGACAATCGTCATGCTGATCAATGATCCACCCGTCCCCGATCCCGGTAATCCATTGCAATTGGACCCGGAGATGTTCAAAGGGAAGGCGATGACCTACTACGGTCGCTGGACCTACAAATATGAAATCGCATCGCGGAAGGGCGCTGCGGCAGCCGTGATTGTTCACGAAACAGGACCGGCGGGTTACCCGTTTCAAGTTATTTCCGGAAGTAATAGCCAGGAAAATTTTGATATCCAGAGCCCCGACCGGAATCGCTCTCTTGTTCAGGTACAGTCTTGGATTACGCGCTCGACGGCCGATCGGATCTTTGCGGCCGGCGGTCAAGATTTTGCTGCGCTTAAAAAAGCCGCCGTCCGGAAAGATTTTCGACCCGTAACGTTGAATGCCAAGTGGTCTTTCAATCTGCATAACCAGGTCCGCGAAGTTCGCTCCAAAAACGTGGTCGCGAAGCTGGAAGGAAGCGACCCGAAGTTGCGCGACGAATACGTGGTTTACACGGCGCATTGGGACCATATCGGCAAGAACCCGTCGCTGGAGGGTGACCAGATTTACAACGGCGCGGTGGACAATGCAACCGGATGCGCTGGTTTAGTGGAGCTTGCCCGGGCTTACTCGCAACTGACGCCTGCGCCGAAACGTTCCATCCTGTTCCTTTCGGTTACGGCGGAGGAAAAAGGTCTGCTCGGTTCGAAGTACTACGCGGCCAACCCTCTTTATCCATTAACCAAGACCCTGGCGGATATCAACATGGACATGATGAATGTATGGGGTAGAACACGCGACGTCATGGTAACGGGTCTTGGCAGCTCCACGCTGGATGAGATTGCGAAAACGGTTGCCGACGCGCAGGGCGGCCGCACCATTCAGCCGGATCCTCTTCCAGAGCGCGGACGGTTTTACCGATCGGATCACTTCGAGTTCGCCAAGCAAGGCGTACCCGCTTTCGATCTCCACGCCGGCGTTGACTACATAGGAAAGCCCTCCAACTTCGGCTCCGATAAGGTAGACGAGTACAACGCGAACGATTACCACAAAGTAAGCGACGAGCCGAAGCCTGGGTGGGATTTATCGGGCGCTGTTGAGGACTTACAGCTTGTCTTCGATTTAGGACTGCGCGTAGCGAATGGGACGAGATACCCCGAGTGGATGCCAGGCGCGGAATTTAAGGCGAAGCGCGACCGCGACATGGCCGTTACAAAGTAGCCGCAGCGTCAGAGTGAGGCTTGTGCCGAGCGCGTCGGCCTTACCTTATACTGAGCCCCATGGTCGTTCCGTCCCTCGAAACCGAGCGCCTACTGCTGCGCCCCTTGCAAATGTCCGATGCCGAGCAAGTGCAAGAACTATTCCCGCAGTGGGAGATCGTGAAGTTTCTCTACGCAGTCGTTCCCTGGCCATACCCTTCCGATGGTGCGCTGAGCTACCTGAGAGACTTCGCCATTCCAGCCATGGAAGCAGGCGCGGAATGGCATTGGACACTCCGATTGAAAACGGATCCCGAGCAATTGATCGGGATGATTGGCCTGCATACGGGTGAGAATAATCGCGGTTTCTGGCTGGGCTTGCCATGGCAGCGTCAAGGCCTGATGACTGAAGCGATGGTTGCCGTCACAGACTATTGGTTCCGCATCCTGGGCTTCCCTGTTCTGCGTGCCCCGAAAGCTGTAGGTAACACCGCGTCGCGCCGCATGTCGGAGAAAACTGGAATGCGGTTGATCGGCACGGAGGAGCGCGATTTCGTGTCCGGTAGCCTGCTATCGGAAATCTGGGAGATCACCGCCGAAGAATGGGAGGATTACCGTCGGTCGTCTCTAAAAAATCTTTGAAGTAACTGCTCGGATAGAATTGGTAAGAAATTTCATGCGCTTTCTTGACGTCACTCTCGCGCTGGCCCTGACCGCTTCCTCTGCACTGAGCCAGACGGCCCGCCCCACGCCCCCGACTCGTGAACCTCACACGCCTGGCTATGTCGAAGCGAAAGATTTACCCGATGGAACATTGCCTCCCCCAACCGCGGACGGCAACTTCATCATCGGCCCCACTCACAACCCAGCTCCGGAAATGGCTGGTGGCGATTCCGCCATGCAAGGCAAGGTGGACAGCTTCACCATGGAATCGAAAGACAGCAAAACTTACCCCGGCATCGCACGCGAGCGAGGAACCTTCGGGACCGTCGATCCGAACGACCCTGCAAAGCTCATTGTCACCACCAGTAGTCCGCAGCCTTATTCGCGTAAGGTAACGGTTTACGTCCCGAAACAATATGTTCCGGGAACCACCGTCCCATTCATCGTTGGCGCGGACGGCCCGGACACCGCTCTCTTTCACGTGCTCGATAGCCTGATCGCGGCAAAGAGAATTCCTGTTATGATCGGCATCTCGATCAACAACGGC